>CAJYSL010000287.1 GCA_913777515.1 uncultured Mucilaginibacter sp. | reverse complement strand
AGTAAGCTGTAGAGTTTTTTCATCTAAAATGGATTAAGGCATAGCGTTCTATGCACATAATTAACGCTATGCCAAATATAGCAGATGACAGGAATAATGTCCATTCGCGTCGCTGTATTTTGATAATGTTAAGTAAAATAAATGATACGGTTAACACGCACAGCACAATAAGCACCTGTCCAAACTCTAAACCTAAATTAAAAGCCAGCAGCTGAGGTACGATATTGGTACTTCGGCCCAATAGGCTTTTTAAGTAGTTAGAGAATCCCAAACCATGTATCAGCCCAAAAAATAAAGCCAGCGCATAAGACAGGCGCAAAGTACCCGGCGTTTTTCTTTTGTTTTTTATATTGATAAAGCTGGTAATTAGAATGGTAACCGGAATTAAAAACTCGATGAGCGAGCTATTGACGTGCAGTATGTTGACAACGCTCAATGCTAAGGTAATGGAGTGCCCAACGGTAAAGGCTGTTACTAAGATGAGCACTTTACGCCAGTCGGCCAGGATGTACGTACCGCACAATACGGTTACAAATAAAATGTGGTCGTATCCTTGCCAGTCGCAGATGTGCTGCCACCCTAACTTAAAATACAACGGAAAATCGTGCATGGGCTAAAAATACTAATTGCCGATAATAATAGTTTATTTTGCAGTTAGTTGATGTTATTCTATTCAGTATGTTACAAGGCCTGCTCTATACCTGGTTTGCTATATTTCATCCGTTTTATGTAAGCGTAACCGAAATTAATCATAATGCCCGCACGCAGGCTGTTGAGATTAGCTGCCGTATGTTTTATGACGACTTGGAGCATGTGCTTGAAAAACAGTACCATGTACAGTTAGATATTGTGAAGCCCGCCAACAAAGAACAGCTTAAGCAAATT
Source organism: uncultured Mucilaginibacter sp. (assembly GCA_913777515.1). Classification (GTDB taxonomy): domain Bacteria; phylum Bacteroidota; class Bacteroidia; order Sphingobacteriales; family Sphingobacteriaceae; genus Mucilaginibacter. The sequence goes on along the minus strand of CAJYSL010000287.1, from coordinate 5,799 downwards.
ATGAATGATTATGTGCACAAGCATTTGATTGTTAAAGTGGATGGCAAGGTATTAAATCCGGCTTTTTTAGGTTACGAAATACAGGAGGATGGCGCCTGGGCTTACCTTGAAGCAAAAGGCATCAGCAAGGCACAGAAAATTGAAGTGCACGACGACTTGTTATATACCGAGCATGCCGAACAAATTAACATGCTGCATGTTACCGTGAAAGGCGAACGCAAAAGCACCAAGCTGGACAATCCGGACGCGAACGCCATTTTCAACTTTTAAAGCAGATGATGTTTAAATCGGGCAAAGCATTATGGGTAGGCTTGATTATTTGGGGAGTAGTGGGGCTGATGGTGTTTAATGCCATTTTAGTCATCACCGACCAATCTAATGACCCGTTTTACTTGGTTTTTACAGCATTGATAACCGCATTACTGTTATGGGTTTGGTTTAGTACGTATTACGTTATTGAGGGGAAGCTGCTTAAATACCGTTCGGGGCCAATTAATGGCATTATTGATATTAACAGCATTCATAAAATTACGGTTGGCAAAACCAGTTTTGTAGGTTTAAAGCCTTCACTCGACAGCCATGGATGCGTATTGGCTTACAACAAGTATGACGAGATTTATCTGTCGCCCAAAGACCAAGGCTTGTTTGTGCAGGAACTGGTTAAATTAAATCCAGCTATTGAGGTAGTAGATTACTGATATTGCGCAGTCAAGTTTTCAATGTCGCTCTTGCCAGGTTCGGGTGCAATTAAATGATGCGTTTGCAGTTCAGTTTCTTCGCTCGTGCTCACTATGGCGCGTATCACATCGTCCAGCTCTTTAACAGATACATCTAAAAATTCAAAAAGCTTTTTGTCCTGGGTAACTACGTCCGGTCCTGGTAAAATCAGGCTCATTAGTCCCATAATACGTGCCAGCGGAGCCCTTACAATATGTGATTGCATAAAGGCAATTTCGCGAAGCTTCGCATTCTGATTTTCAATAGCCAGGGCGTGTTCAAACTGTGCCGTTACATCCGTGGCAATTACCAAACGTGCATTCTTACCTTCAAACGGAATTTTTATACACTGTACATCCACATAAAATAACTGGCCGCTTTTGGTTTGATGTTGGGTATTAACAGTTTTCTCCGTATCGGGCAACTTTTCCCGTCTTAAAATTTTATGTAGTTCCGGAATTTTAGATGACGGACGGATATCTTCAATATTCATCCCTAAAAACTCAAGCTTCGAGTATCCGTAACGTTTAACGGCAGCGTCGTTTACCTGCAAAATCATTAAGGTATCTACATCGTAAATCCACATGGGAGATGGATTGAGTAAGAAAAGACTTTTATAATGTTCTTCAGATTCGCGCAGGGCCCGGTTAATACTCGTTTTTTCGCTCATTTCAGCCTGCAACTCCTGGTATATGCGCGCTTCCTGTAAAATGGTAACTTTTAAACCGTTAACAATGTAACGTACCTGTATAATTACTAAGACGTTAAGGAACAGAAAGTTTAAGGAATAAGCGCCCCACATGCTCAGGGTGTAATGCTGAATTACGCTTAAGTTGAATGCGTGTGTATAGATGATAAAGCCTAACACAGCATAAATGGAGATATTAATTAAAAGCGATGCGTAGACTACCCGTTTAGAAAATATAAGTGCCACCAGTACGCTTAAAGCCAGCAGGTAAATACTGGCAATACTAAATGAACCTGTTTCGGCTATTAAAAATATAGATACGGCGTAAAGGAATAAAACTAAAAAAGCTTTTCTGAACCGGAGACTAATGCGCCGGTTTAAGCTAATCGTTGCAATGATGATAATGGCTGAAACATATATATGGGGGAGGTACTGTTGCCCTTGCTCGTAAGTGATAACTACCGTTGGGATAACTGCAATTAAACTTAGCGGAAGTGAGTAAAGAATAATGTTGATGAAAAGCCGCTCCTGCAGGTAATAGATGTCCTTGGTTTCGAAGGCATTTTTAGATACAGCAGCTTCTACAAATCGCTTGTAACGGTACCATATTTTATCTATACCAAAAGTAACTTTATGTAAAAGCCGTTTCAAACCCTTGTTACCGTTATCGTTCAGTCTGTAAAAGGCAAACCTGTTAACAGCGTACCTTTAATGACGAGAAAATTAAACTTTTTGTTAATGCCGTTTAAATAGACAGATGGTCTGTTTTACGAAAGCAGTGATGAAAGGTTACCCTGACTTATTATATTAATAATTAAAAAATGATAATAAAACAAAAGCCCGGTGCATTGGGCACCGGGCTAAGCCACATCCAGTAATTTGTTATAATATGTTACTGGTACTGTATATAAATAGGTTGCGGTTTGTACTTCATCAATTCTTCGGGAGTAAGCATACGATGAGGTGGTTTTTTCAAGTCGTTTTTGTAAAACAGCTTAAAGCCGGTGAACTGTACAGGTTCCGGAAATATAAAGTTGCGGTAGGTTCCTAACTTCAGGTCAGGTTCGCCCCAGCCGTCCATATCCATCACCACCTGTACTTCAGGGCGTAGTTTAATATCTTTAGTGCCGGTCACCATTTTACGGGTAAAGCGATGTACAATCAATATCTTGGGAGGCAAGTTGTATTTTTTAACCAGGCCGGCTAAGTATTGGCTGGCGTAGTTTACATCGGCTGCATCATAAGTTCCAATCCTTTTGCCCGGCTTGCTGCCATCTTTCATCGAAAACTCAGGGTCCATGCCAAAGTGTACCTGCGGCATAGCCAAGTATTTTTCTAACAAAGGCAGCTCAGTTTTAATATTACTTAAGGCTACCTGTACGTCTAAAAACACAATCGAGTTAGAGCGTTTGGCCAAGGCAAGTACCGTATCAATTTGTTTAAAAGGCATCCGGTAACGGTATTTGCCATCGGCACCGCCATCACCTTGTGCAACCACGGCAATGTAATGCAAAGCAGTTTGTACCGGTGTTTTAGGGTCGGCTTTTTCCCAGTTTTTAGCTTCGGCTTTTAATTTGGCCAGCATCTCGTTAGGAGGCAGCTCGCCTAAAATACCCATGCGTTTACTAAACAGGTTACCATAAAATGCTACCACCCGTTTAAACGGTAAAATAGCACCTGGAGTAGGGTAAGGCTGGTTTTTAACCGGCCAATGACCGGTGGTATCGCCATTGGCCAGGCGTTTAACCAGGCTGTCGTACTTTGCTTTATCAACCGGTTGGTAAACCACTTTGGTGGTTGTATCGGTAGTTGTGGTGCTGGTAGTAGTGGTTTGAATGCTGTTAGCAGCTTTGCCCGCCTTGCTGTTTTCTGTACAGCTCGACAATAGCACATAAGATGATAGCAGAACAGAAGAAGATAGCAGTAACGCTTTGAGATTCATCATAAATTGAGCCATGAGGCTTTACGTAGATTGGCTAATTATATTTTAGCGCTATTAAAATTTTTTTAACTCTTAAGCGTTGTAAAGATAGTTAATGCCTTCGATAGTTATAGTTAAATTTTATAAAATTTACCGAACACGCCTAAAGGTAATTTGATGCCCGCAGTAGCCTGTAAATAAAGCTCACCTATTTCCAGGTTTTGCACTTGCGGAAAAGCGCCTCTGATGAGGTTTCCTACAATGACCGACGAAAATCCTAAAGAGTAGGTATTCAATATCAAAAAATGTTCTTCGGGGTCTAATAGCTGTACCACATCTTTAATCATCTCGTTAATGTGGTCTTCCAGTTTCCATTTTTCGCCGTTGGGGCCGTGGCCGTAGGCCGGAGGGTCGAGAATGATGCCGTTATATTTTTTTTCGCGTTTCAGTTCGCGCTTTACAAATTTTAAAGCATCTTCAACCACCCAGCGTATATCTTTTAATCCCGAAAGTTCCTGGTTTTCGTTAGCCCAGGTTACTACCTGTTTAATGGAGTCAACGTGAGTAGTATCGGCTCCAGCTGCCTGAGCAATCAATGAGGCACCGCCGGTATAGGCAAAAAGGTTAAGCACTTTAGGCCGCGCCGTTTTAAAGCGTTTAACGTTTTGCGCGATATAATCCCAGTTTACGGCTTGCTCCGGAAAAATACCCAAGTGTTTAAACGAAGTAAGAGCCAAACGGAACTTAATAGCGGCGTCATTATTCTTATATTCGATGTGCCAGCGGTCGGGCGTTTTAGGGTTCTTTTTCACCCAGTCGCCAGCCGTTGCCGAGCGTCCTTTAAAACGGATATGATGCAAACGCTGCCATTCGCTATCGGGCAGTTGCTTACTCCAAACAGCCTGTGGCTCTGGCCTGATTAAAATTACCTGGCCAAAACGTTCCAGCTTTTCAAAATTTCCGCAATCAATCAGTTCGTAATCTTTCCAGTGCGTAGGAGTGAGGAGTTGGATATTCGACATAAATAAAGTAATGCTTGCCTGTATATGGCAAAGGTAAGATAATATGTGCAGCAACCGTGACGGATTGTTTATTATAAAGTTGAGAAAGCTTGAGTCGGCGTAATAATACGCTTGATAATCCGTTTTAATCACTCAACCAACCCAAGCATGCTCACAAGACATAATCCTTACCGCCTCGCCCTGCTTTTCTCCCTTTTTTGCTTTTCAGTACAAGCGCAAGACCAGTCTCCGCAAACCGATAAATTTCAAAACGGTGTTAAAATAAAAATCGATGGTAAGGCTGCTGATTGGAATCCGTCATTGCGGATGCACAACTCGAGTACAGATATTGATTATTTTATTACTAACGACGATAAGAATTTTTATCTGATGATTCAGTCTAAGGACGATGTAATCAATAAAAAGCTTTTTGGCGGCGGTGTTACCTTAACCATTAATAGTACCGGTAAATTTGGAGGGATGGATTTTGTATCGCTTAAATATCCAACTATCAATAATGTAGCGCAAACTAATTTAAGTCAGCTCATGAAAGATAATGCCCCTAACGGAAATGAGCAAAGCAAAAAGAAATACGCTGACTCGATTTTAAATCTGATGAATAAAACGCTGACGGAAGGTGCCAAGGAAATCGAGGTAGTTGGTGTTAAGGATATCGGTGATGTTTTGATTTCTGTTTACAACGAATACGGTATTAAAGCTGCGATGCAGTTCAATGATAAAAAAACGCTGACTTATGAAATTGCTGTCCCTTTAAAATACCTTACAACGGTATGTTTAGATAACCATAAGTTTTTTTACAACGTTAAACTTAATGGAATAACAAATTCTCGCAACACGGTAGTACGCCAAACCAGTAATGGTCCGGTAACGATAACCACCACACCACATGGATTAATAAGCGCTTCTACGGGTGATTCAGATTTTCAAACGATGGCCTATGCTACCGATTTTTGGAGCGAGTATACCCTTAAATAGTGATTTGCTGTAATTAAAAGCTATCTGCAACTATAACTTTTCCTTAGCTGCCTGGGTAAACTTACTGGCAAATACAAAGTCGTTGAGTTCCTGATTATTAGTGTGTGCAATTTCTTTGTTCGAGCCTTCCCATGCTTTTTTGCCTTGATGCAAAAAGATGATGTGGTCGCCGATACCCATTACCGAGTTCATATCGTGGGTTACAATCACGGTAGTTATTTGGTACTCTTGGGTAAGCTCGTTAATCAACTCATCAATCACGATAGATGTTTTAGGGTCGAGGCCCGAGTTGGGTTCGTCCACAAACAAATATTTAGGCTCCATGGCAATGGCCCGTGCAATGCCCACACGCTTTTTCATACCGCCTGATAGTTCAGAAGGGTAAAGACTGTTTTTATCTTTTAGGTTAACCCGCTCTAAACAGAAATTAGCACGGTCACGTTTCTCTGAGGCGCTCATATCACTAAACATATTAA
>CAJYSL010000286.1 GCA_913777515.1 uncultured Mucilaginibacter sp. | reverse complement strand
ACCGACTCGGTCAGGAACTGAATCATCAAATGTTTTTTCAGGCCACCTAAAACTTTGCGTATGCCCATCTCCCGCAAACGTTGTGATGCGCTGCTAATGCTGATGTTCACAAAGTTGACTATCGCCATCATCAATATAAAAACGGTAGTAATGCAAAGGACATACAACATTTTTTTCACACCCTGCAAATGGTACTCAGTAAGCGGCACGGCATAGGGCGTTAAGTTTTGGTTGGCCGGGTAGTCAGTATGCTTTTTTACTAGTGCGCTCATGGCCAAATTCAGGCTATTGAGGCTGGCTCCCTTTTTAAGCTCAATTAGGCCAATGGTGTAAAAGTTAGACCAGCCATCCAGGTTTCGCCCAAAGTAGCTGGCGGCCCTCACCGGTAAAAAAACACCAAAACTGCTGTTTCCAAATTGTGTAACGGTGTTTTGCGGCATCTTTTTAAGCACACCACTAACGCTAAACAGCCTTTTTTCGCCCGAAAAATTTTCCAGGCTAATGGCCTCCCCAACAATATCCGTTTTGCCAAAGTATTTTGAGGCTACATCTTCGGTAACTACTATTGAGTTAGGGTGGCTCAACGCGGTTTGAGCATTGCCGTATTTGAAACGGAAACCATACATATTAAAAAGCGTACTGTCGCCGATGGATACCAACTCCCTGAAATGCCGGTCGCCAGCCGAGGCTACCACGGTGATGCCATCCCAGCGATAATAGTTTGATACAATGTTGGGGTACTGCTCCTTGAGCGCACGCGGTAAGCCGGCAATGGTGGTATTTTCTAAACCCATGTTAGGGTCTTTCCACCGGCTTTGTAAAATATACTGTTGGTTGATGTTAGCTAAACCAGCATTTACTTGGTACTGCTGCCAAACAAAAATGCCGATGGCAAAACTAAGCGCAATTGCTACCGATAAGCCAAAAATATTGACGACCGAAATAAACGCTTTTCGCCAGGTATTCCGCCAGGCAATGATAAAGTAATTGTGCAGCATAGATAAAGAGTTTACCTAAGTTATCTTTTTAAATTCCGCCGCACAAAACGTTAACATTATTTAACAACGGGGAGAAAGTCAGTGACAAATATATCTTCTGTATTTACGATGCTAATGCCCTGCAAAAGGGTGTTAAATTAAACCCTTATAAAAGAAAAAACCTTCCAGATATTATCTGAAAGGTTTAGTTGCCTTGTGCACCCGAAGGGATTCGAACCCCTATCTCTAGAACCGGAATCTAAAATTCTATCCATTGAACTACGGGTGCCGGTTTATGCTGCAAATATATATTTTAGATTTTAGAGTAAAGAATCAGGATTCAAGAAGAATGCAAGTTGTTAATCTTCAGCGTGTCACCTTTCAAAAAACCTGTACTCCTGATTCTTTATTCTATATTCTATCAATTACACGTTAAATCTAAAGTGCATAATGTCGCCGTCTTCAACAACGTAGGTTTTACCTTCAACGCTGAGTTTGCCGGCTTCTTTACAGGCATTTTCTGAACCGTATTTTACATAGTCATCATATTTAATTACTTCGGCACGGATGAATCCCTTTTCAAAATCGGTATGGATTACGCCGGCAGCTTGCGGTGCGGTGAATCCTTTTGAGATGGTCCAGGCGCGTACTTCCTGCACACCGGCAGTAAAGTAGGTACTCAAGTTTAACAGGCGGTAAGCTGCTTTAATCAGTTTAGTTACGCCCGATTCGGTTAAACCCAAATCATCCAAAAACATCTGGCGCTCCTCAAAAGTTTCCAGCTGAGCAATCTCTGATTCTATCTGGGCAGAGATAATCAGTACTTCAGCGTTTTCTTCTTTTACAGCCTCACGCACTTTTTCAACGTAAGCGTTGCCGGTGTTTACTTCGCTTTCGCCAACGTTACACACGTACATCACCGGTTTTGCAGTCAGCAGCCATAGGTCCGCAATGTATTCCTGGTCTTCTTCGCTCACCTGCGCCGTACGTGCAGATTTGCCGCTCAGTAAATGCTCTTTATATACCGACAACACCTCGAAAGCTTTTTTGCCTTCCTTGTCGCCTGTTTTGGCTGCTTTTTCTACTTTCTGTATTTTCTTTTCAACCGACTCCAGGTCTTTCAACTGCAGTTCGGTATCAATGATTTCTTTATCGCGTATCGGGTCTACCGAACCATCAACGTGGATAACATTATCATTATCAAAGCAGCGTAATACGTGGATGATAGCGTTAGTAGCGCGGATGTTACCCAAAAACTGGTTACCCAAACCTTCACCTTTGCTGGCGCCTTTTACCAGGCCGGCAATGTCTACAATTTCGATTACGTTAGGCACTACCCGCTGCGGGTTTACCAGTTCGGTAAGTTTGGTCAAGCGCTCGTCGGGTACGGTGATTACGCCCACGTTAGGCTCAATTGTACAAAACGGAAAGTTGGCGGCCTGTGCCTTGGCGTTTGATAAACAGTTAAAAAGTGTTGATTTACCCACATTTGGCAAACCTACTATACCACATTGTAAACCCATGTATTCGTTGCGTAGTTAATAAATTTAAGCGTTGGCAGCTAAAAAATCAGCCTCAATATACAGTCGTTTTAAGGTTTACAACCTATGTTTTTAACAACCTGAGGCGCCGCCGAAAATTCGTGCAAAGATAATATAAAAACAACCTTATAATTTGAAAAAATAAACGACTTTTGCAGCCGTTAAATAACACGATTTAAATACATGTAAAACAAGG
>CAJYSL010000285.1 GCA_913777515.1 uncultured Mucilaginibacter sp. | reverse complement strand
TCGGTGTAGGTATGCACCTGCCAGCCCTGTTCTTCTAAAATATAGGCACAAATTGACAGGATGTCTTCATCGTCATCAAATATGACGATCTTTTTTGCATCGTTGTTATCCATAGATATAGTAGTGTAGTATTGCAAACTTACAATATAATTCTGAGTTTAAAATTTAAAATAATATTAGAACCCGAAATAAATTATGTAGTAAAATCAAACAAAACAGTGGCGGTTATGTATGCTTTTCTGCCCACTGTTTAAATTTGTCAAACGTTTCGTTAGCGCTGTCAGTCACTAATTTATCCTTGTCGGATGATTTTGTGAGCTTATTGAGGGCATTTTTTAAATATTCCCACTTATTATCGGTGTCTTCGCCGTAACCATTGAAAAAAGACAAACCTTTGCCATCGTTTACGCCCAATTGTTGTGCCATCATTTTACTGATGATTTTACCGCCCAGTGTTGAACCTTCAATGACGTATAAAGCTGCGAAGGCTTGTAATGCATTATTTATTTCCGGCAGGTTTTCGCCATCTGCCTTTGGCATTGGTTTGCCGCCCAAAGCTTTAATATCATCGGCAAGCGCTTGGGTTTTACGGCGTTCTGCATAGTCGTTTAATTCGGGCTGGCCAATGTGTTGGTCAATAAGTGTTTCAAGGCCTCCAAAGTAGCTGTAAAACAGTTGTAACAGCTTAACGTAATCTTCTTTACTGCGGATGGCTTTCATGCGGCCAACCAGCATTTTTTCCAACTGCTGGTGGCTTTGTAGGGTATCTTTTTTTAGTTTTTCGGCAAGCATGTATTTAACGCGGGTAAATAATAATGTTTAAACAGGTATATTGTTTGCAGATTTTAATTTCCGGCCCAGCCCTCTCGGTCAAGGCTCCTGAAATGAATAGCTTCTGCCAGGTGTTCCAGTTTAATGTCTTCACTGCCGGCTAAATCGGCAATAGTGCGGGCAACTTTCAAAATACGGTCGTAAGCCCGGGCCGATAGCCCCAGTTTTTCCATTGCTTTTTTCAATAAATTTTGTCCGGCTTCGGTAATCTTGCACAACTCCCGTACCATTTGCGAGGTCATTTGCGCATTAGCGTGTAAATCGGGTTTATTGCCAAAGCGTTCAATCTGTATTTCGCGGGCTTTAATTACCCGTTCGCGTATACTCTCGCTGCTTTCGGCCACACGGTCGGACGCCAGCTCGCTAAAGTTAACCGGCGTAACCTCTACGTGCAAATCTATACGGTCGAGTAACGGTCCCGATACTTTGCTTAGGTACTTTTGTACGGTGCCCGGCGGGCATACGCAGTCTTTTTCGGGATGATTATAATAGCCGCAGGGGCACGGATTCATGGAAGCCACCAACATAAAGCTCGAAGGATAATCAACCGTAAATTTTGCCCTTGATATGGTAATACGGCGTTCCTCAAGCGGCTGGCGCATTACCTCGAGCACACTACGCTTAAACTCGGGTAACTCATCTAAAAACAGTACGCCGTTGTGCGCTAAAGATATCTCGCCGGGCTGCGGATTCCCGCCACCGCCGACCAGTGCGACATCACTAATCGTATGGTGCGGCGACCTAAACGGCCTTGTAGTAACCAATGCATCAGCTGCAGCCAATTTGCCGGCTACTGAGTGTATCTTGGTGGTTTCGAGCGATTCCTGTAAGCTCAATGGTGGCATGATGGATGGCATCCGCTTAGCCAGCATAGTTTTACCGGCGCCGGGCGGCCCAATCAATATCACATTGTGCCCGCCGGCTGCGGCAATTTCAAGCGCCCGTTTGATGTTTTCCTGGCCTTTTACCTCGCTAAAATCGCTGGCGTAATTGCACAGGCTATCGTAAAACTCTTCGCGGGTGTTAACAACGGTACGCTCCAGGTCGGCATCGCCATTAAAAAATGAGGCTACCTCGCGGATGCTTTCCACGCCGTATACCTCCAAGTCGTTTACAATGGCGGCTTCGCGGGCATTTTGTTTAGGTAGGATAAAACCTTTATAGCCTTCTTTACGAGCCTGTATAGCGATGGGTAGCGCTCCTTTGATAGGTTGCAACCCGCCATCTAACGATAACTCGCCCATAATGAGATAACGGTCCAGTTCCTCGGCCTGCATCTGGCCGCTGGCGGCTAAAATTCCGGTAGCAATGGTTAAGTCGTAAGCCGAACCTTCTTTGCGTATGTCGGCCGGAGCCATGTTGACAATAACCTGCTGGCGCGGCATTTTGTAGCCGCAGTTTTTTAATGCCGACTCGATACGGAAATAGCTTTCTTTTACGGCAATATCGGGCAGGCCAACAATAAAATATTTGGTTCCGGCTGCAATGTTTACCTCAACGGTAATGGTTGTTGCCTGTATACCATATACGGCGCTGCCAAAGGTTTTAACTAACAATGTGATGAGCTTAAATTTGAAGCACTAAATATATCAAAATATAAAAGCTTTTCTTTTGATGTTGTGCTCAATTAAGTTAATGCCGGTAGCTTGTTACGGCTTCTTTGGTTTGGCTTTCAACTTCATTTTCTCCGCATTTTCTTTAACACGGAACACTACCATGCGCTTAATCAGTTCAACCGGTATCGGTTGATTTAAGGGAAATTGTACAGAGCCTTTCCCGGTTTTGTAAACAGAAAGCTCATTTTTAAAAGCCTCATGTCCGTTGGGTGTCGCGTAAAAACCAATATGTTGTTTATAACCCGCAAAGTAAACCAGGGGGCCGTTTAGTTTAAATGCTGGCATAGCATAGCTAATGGTTTCTTCACACCCAGGCGCTGCTTCGTGAATAGACTGCCGCACCTGCTCCAACAGCTTTTGCGTCTCCGGCGGAAAGGCAGCAATATATTCGTCGATGTTTAACGGTAGCTGATTTGCTGCCATTATTTCGTAAGTCAGTTCAATTATATTTTGCTTAACTCAATTCCTGAGCAACGGGCTTGGCTTTAAAAAAGAAGTAAGTCTGGCTAAAATAGCTGAAGAAGATGATAAAACCGGTAGCAATAATTTTAGACACCGTAGGATAAAGGCCCATGTAATCTACCAGTATTTTAATCAACACCACGTTAAGCAAAATGCAAATGGCATTTACGGCAATGTAACGGTATAACTGGGCTCTTTTGCTTAAGCCGGATGCTTTAAAAACAATATAGCGGTTTAAATAAAAGCCGGTACAAAACGAAATGCTGAACGAAAAAATCAAAGCCGCAATGTGTGGGCTTATAGTGTAATGAGCAATCGGCAAGCTTTCTTTTTTGAATAAAAAATTGTAGCTCAGGCTGAAAAGCAGAATATCGAATAAGGTATTAGAACCACCGCAGGCCGCATAACGAAAGGTTTGTAAAGGCATTAATTTTTTAAACGGTGCGTAAAAAAAATCAATAACACGTAATATGGCTTGCTTAACGAAGTAGTGTATCCTGAGCATTATTTAGTAGCAGTCAATCAAAAAATTAACTAAAATTAAATAATTGTACAGTCTGCTACAATACCTGCTTGGCTTGCCAACCATTTTTAACACTTATTTAACAAAATTGATACAACGAGTATCAGTCGCGCAAAACCTTCCGCATGGCTTTAACCAGCATGTCGGCAATACGCTGATTACCTCGGTCCGACGGATGCAGACCGTCATACGTCATGTTAATAGCTTCGGGCGGATAGGGGTACTCGTCAGTTTCCGGGTTGAAGGGGATGTCTATAAAATCGGGATACATATAGTTTTTATACTGACCGGTGGCCGGGTCTTTCAAGCGTTTAAAGTTCACCAGATTTTTTTGCGTGATTTTACCTTTGTGGTATAAATCTACCAGTTTAAAATTTTCGTAACGTGCAATGGTATCTACAGCATTAGCAAAATCGACTAATTGCTGCCCGTCCTTAGATTTGTACGAGCCATTGGCATTATTTTTCGGGTTGTTGATGTACACAAAATCCGAGCGTTGCATGGGAGTAATCAGAATTACTTTTGCTTGCGGATTTAAGTTACGTATTTTGTTGATAATGGTGCGGTAAGCGCCATACACCGTTTGGTTGCCCGTAGCATTCTGGTAATCGGCAAATGTGCCTAAAGGGCCGCCGTGCCACCAATCGTTAGTGCCTAAAAACACGCTGTATACATCAGCCTTAACCAGACCAAGCTTTTCTATTTGCTGGGCTATACGCACAACCGTCCAGCCGTTGTGCCCCTGGTTGATGTATTCTACCTCGGGCAGCTTTTCAACTACCCGGCTTAGGTAGCCTTTAGTCACACGGTTACCGGTTTCGTTCGTATGGTCATTTAAGTAAGTAATAGAATCGCCGATAGCTACCCAGGTTACTGTCTTTTCAGAAAACGACAGGAACAGGAAGCCTCCGGCAATTAGTAGGAGGAGCAGGGTTTTCATGAAAGTAAATTAGCTAAGTTGCCAGTATTTAATGGAGCTAATTTCACTTTTTAAAAGCAGCAAAGCATAAAAGGCCTATTGATGAGGAAATGGTTGAATGCCATCATCGATAGGCCTTTAAGTAATATTGAAAAATTATTTTGAAAACGATATCGTTAAGCCGGCTAAAGCCACCTCATGGTCTTGCTCAACCGAACCTCCTGAAACCCCAATGGCACCTATAATTTCGCCCGCCGAATTTTTGATAGGTATGCCACCTGGAAAAGTAATTAGTCCGCTGTTTGATACCTCAATTTGGTACAGCGCTCCGCCGGGTTGCGACAGTTGGCCGAGCTTGCCGGTTTCCATATCAAAGTAACGGGCTGTTTTAGCCTTTTTAATAGCAATGTCGATAGAGCCTAACCAGGCATTATCCATGCGGTGAAAAGCCTTTAAATTTGCTCCTGCATCTACAATAGCAATGTTCATCGGTACGCCAATCTCTTTGGCCTTTTGTTTTGCAGCACTGCTAATGGCTTCTGCCTGTTCTAATGTAATATCCATGTTTAATAATGTTTTATTACACTAAAAGACACGCCACTACTTGGTATGTTTTATCAAATGGAGTTTATCTGCTTAATGCTATAGATAAAATACAAATGGCAATAACATTGATTAATAACACTACCGACCATACATTTTTATTACGGCGGCTCAACAAAGCCAGGCGGTTGTTAATTGACTCCATCCACTTGTTATTAAGCAGCACGTAGTAGTTGAGCAGCGTGAAAAATACCATACCCATCAATATCCAGGTAGCCAGAGTATGATTCATATGAACCAGGCTTGATTTGGCCATAAACTGCGCCGTTAACAGTACGCCTGTTAACAGTATGATTAACAAAAAGCTGGTATTGAATAACGATTTAGGCTGAGGCAATTTACCGCCGCCAAAATTTTTGATAATCCACCGGTGTATTGCTACGTAAGCATGCTGATATTGATTAATCATAGCCGTAAAGTTTAAATTGGTATAATCAAAGCCATTATTTATTTGGCTTTATTTATTTTATACAATATTAAATTTTGTTATTTGTTTTTGGAAATAAATTTTGAGAATAATTTGATGGTTCGAAAATAATTATCGTTTTGAATTATCCCTTCTCTAACCTTAAAAAACTTCTCTTAGAAATTAATTAGAGAGACGCTCAATTAATAGATTATACTCTCACTTGTCCATAAATAAAGAATGTTGTTTGATTTGATTTAAATGGCAAATAATTATCTTATGAGACTTTAATGAAGCAATTCCACCGATGACAAACATGAAGTTCGGAAAAACTATAAAAATATTTTTAATCGACGGAGATCCTAATGGACGAATGTCATGCGAGTTGTCTAACTGGACAGGTAAAGCTTATAAAATACCACGGATAAAAGTTAAAGACTGCTTTGATAGGCCGGAACTTTCCAGTACAGGAATTTATCTGCTGATTGGTAGAGATGATTATGGGACCGAATATGTTTACGTTGGTGAAGCAGAGAATACATTAAAAAGGCTAAACCAACATTTAACTCAAAAAGATTTTTGGAATGAAGCTATTGTCTTTATAAGCAAGGATGAAAATTTAAACAAGGCTCATGTTAAATACTTAGAAAATAGACTTTACGAGTTAGCAAAGTTTGTAAACCGATATAAAATTGAAAATACAGTCATCCCAACTCAGTCATCAATTTCCGAATCGGATAAGGCCGAGATGGAGGAGTTTTTAGAAAATGTGCGATTATTAGTTAACTCTTTAGGCCACAAGTTATTTGAAGAAAAACGCGAAGCTAAAGTAAGAATTAAACAACAAGGGTTTTTTGAGATCGCAGCCCCAAGAGGGGCAAATGCTCAAGGTGAACCAACTTCGGAAGGCTTCGTAGTTTTTAAAGGTTCAAGACTTGCCAATTCAACAGTAGCTTCCTTCCCTCTTTCAATGTTAAAATTGAGACAAAATCTTATTGATAAAGGAATAGCTTTAGACAAGATTGACTACTTAGAGATGTTAGAAGACTACATCTTTGGAAGCCCCTCAACGGCCGCCGCGGTTGTAATGGGTAGGAGTGCTAACGGTCTAATAGAGTGGAAGCTGCCGAATGGGCAAACATTAAAAGGATATGAGGCTATGGAGGATACTACACTGTTGCAAGCAATTAATTCTTAGTATCCACTAAAAGCATCAAAACAAAAACCGCCATGCTAATCAACTCAGCATGGCGGCTATATTTAAGTCTTACTTCCTGACTCTAAATTCTTTATTCTATAACTTACATTTTCGGCATTTTGCGCATCATGTTGGCCATGGCCGCAGGATTGCTTACCTGCTTCATTATTTTACGCATATCCTCGAACTGTTTAATCAGGCGGTTTACTTCCTGGATGTCGGTACCCGAGCCTTTAGCGATACGGGCGCGGCGACTTTGGTTAATGCTATCCGGATTAGCCTTTTCGAATGGAGTCATCGACTGAATAATAGCTTCAATAGCTTTAAACGCATCATCGCCAATCTCTACATCCTTCATCATTTTGCCTACGCCAGGTATCATGCCCATCAGGTCTTTCATGTTACCCATTTTTTTGATCTGCTGTATCTGGCTATAGAAGTCGGTAAAGTCGAATTTATTTTTGCGAATCTTCTTTTGCAGTTCGGCGGCTTGTTTTTCGTCAAACTGTTGCTGGGCACGTTCTACCAGCGAGATGACGTCGCCCATACCCAAAATACGCGAAGCCATACGGTCGGGGTGGAAAACGTCCAGCGCTTCCATTTTTTCGCCCGTGCCAATAAACTTGATGGGCTTGTTAACTACCGATTTGATAGACAAAGCCGCACCACCGCGGGTATCACCGTCCAGTTTGGTTAATACCGCACCGGTAAAATCCAAGCGCTCGTTAAATACCTTGGCAGTATTCACCGCATCCTGACCGGTCATGGCATCTACCACAAACAAAATCTCGTGCGGGTTAACGGCAGCTTTAACCTGCTCAATTTCCTGCATCATGGCCTCGTCAATGGCTAAGCGGCCGGCGGTATCAATGATGACTACGTTGTTGCCGTTTTGCTTAGCCTGGGCAATACCCTCGCGGGCAATAGCCACCGGGTCTTTTGATTCGAGGTTAGCATAAACCGGGATGCCTATTTGCTCGCCCAGCACCTGTAACTGGTTTATCGCCGCAGGGCGGTAAACGT
>CAJYSL010000284.1 GCA_913777515.1 uncultured Mucilaginibacter sp. | reverse complement strand
TTTCGGCAATCATGCCGGCCAGTTCAACTCCAGTTGGCCCGCCTCCGGTAATGACGATATTCATTAACTTTTCTCGCTCTTTCTCATCCGTTTCGCGGGTCACTTTTTCCATGTTAACCAGCATATGGTTGCGAATGCGTAAAGCGTCATCAATAGTTTTCATGGGCATAGAGTGTTTTTCCAGATTGTCCATGCCAAAGTGATTGGTGACCGTACCCAAAGATAACACCAACACATCGTACTCAATAGTGCCGTGCTCTGTAACAATCAGATTTTGTCGTGTTTTTACTTCCACAAGCGCGCCATGATAAAAGCGTATGTTTTTTTTGCCCTGCAGCATTTTGCGGAATGGGTAACTGATGTTAGAGGCCTCGATAAAGGAGGTGGCCACCTGGTATAGCAGCGGGGCAAACAAATGATAGTTATGTTTATCTACCAGTAGTACTTCAATATCTTTTTTTCCTGCTAAGCCTTTGGCTAAGTTAATCCCGGCAAAACCACCGCCTACAATCACTACTTTCATGTGCGTCGAGTTAGTTGTTGCACTCTTATAACTAAAAGCATTCCAAAACATTCATTTTGAAGTAAATACAGCTTCTTTTATACAAAAATGGAATAAATTTTATGGCGATGCTGAGATTCTTAACAGTCCTTAACCAAATATTTATGAATTTCTAATTATTGAAAACGAGGTGTAAGCTTAAAACGATGTTTAGTCCTGCAATTACGTCAACTATCGTGTTCAGTGAGAAGAATGGGAAGAACTGATGCCTGAAAAGGAAATATATCTACTTGATAAAAGTATCCCAGCTTTTACTTATTGTGCTTGTGATTCCGTCAACACATTTGAGGAATATCTGCTCTACTAAAAGCGCAAACAATACCGGCAATGGTAAGTATCTATAATAATAAATGAAGATACTTTGACTGGTGTATACCGGTTGTTTAAACTTTAAGTGATGATTATAAAGCTTTCTTATAGAAACATCGCAGGGTTTCCAATTACCATATCAACCCATTGCACGTCGTATAATTTACAGCCTCTTTCAACATTTCAAATATATCTAACCTATATATAATATGAACAAAATAGCAACAATTGCACTAACCATTGTTATTGCAGCGGGCGTTAGCTTTGCCACGTTCAAGGTTATGGAAAACAGGTCGGCCGGTGCCAACAACAGCGGCGAGCGAATGCCCTTCCGCTTCGTATCTGAAAACGGTACAAACCGTAACAATCAGGAAAACTATCCCGACCTTACCTTAGCCGCCGAAGCAGCCATAAACCAGGTAGCACACATTAAAGTGCAAATGGTCGGTCAAAGCGATGGCTATTACGGTATGCCGCAGTCGGGCCGAGCTTCTGCCTCCGGCTCAGGCGTCATTATTAGTGCCGATGGTTACATCGTTACCAATAACCACGTGGTTGAAGATGCAAACGCCATACAGGTGGTGCTGACCGACAAGCGCACGTTCCCGGCCAAACTGGTAGGCCGCGACCCCAATACTGACCTGGCGTTAATTAAAATTAACGCGAATGGACTAAGCGCTGTTAAGTTAGGCAACTCAGACGATGTACGCATCGGGCAATGGGTATTGGCCATTGGTTATCCGTTCTCGCTTAACACCACCGTTACTGCGGGTATTGTGAGTGCCAAAGAGCGAAGCATTGGTATCATCGGCAGCAAGCAAGACAATGAAGGCCAGGGAGCCAGTTCGGCGGTTGAAGCCTTTATACAAACGGATGCAGCCATTAATCCTGGTAATAGCGGCGGCGCGTTGGTAAACACCAACGGCGAATTGATTGGTATTAACGCCGCCATTGCCTCACAAACCGGTAGCTACGCCGGTTACGGCTTTGCTATCCCTATTAATCTGGCTAAAAAAATTGTAAGCGACCTTAAACAATATGGCACCGTTAAACGCGGTTTACTCGGCGTGGCATTTCCAACCCCGGCTACTGAAGACCAGGTTTTGAGCCAGCGCGGCATTAACCCCGGCACGATTAACGGCGTTTACATTACCGGCGTACAGCCGGGTAGCGCCGCGGCATCAGCAGGACTGAAAGAAGGCGACATCATCAAAAGTATAGACGGCAACGAAGTAAATACTTCGGTTGAGTTATCGGAGCGCATAGCGCGCCACCGGCCCGGCGACCAGGTTAGTTTAGGCTTCCAGCGGGGCAGTCAGCAATTGTCGGCAACCGCTACCCTGAAAGCTCAAAACAACAATGAGACACTGGCCGAAAACGGCCCGTCGCTCAACGATATTTACAATAAGCTGGGTGCCAAATTTGCACCGCTGGACGACCAGATGAAACAACGATACCAGATACGTTCGGGTATGGTGGTTACGGCTACCCTACGTGGCGGTTTTTTCGACCAGGTAGGCATCCCGCCGGGCTCTATCATTGTGGGCATCAATGGTCAGCAAACCAACACACCTGTTGAGTTGAGCAACGCCCTTATGTCGGCCACCCGTGGTACGGTTCGCATCGCCTGCGTGATGCCGGATGGCTCGAAAGTATTGTTTAATTTATCTTTAGGCGCATAAAATACTAGCAATGACAGAGGAAACAAAAAAGCCCAGTAATAGAATATTTTATTGGCTAGGCGGCTTTATCGTGTTTGGGCTGCTGGCTATTGCCGGGATGTTTTTTTACATCAAAAACAAGCATTTTGATAGCGATGACAAACCCGTAAATCGTACCGCCCCAAGCAAAATCGAAATGGCTATCGACAATTATGACCGATGGGTGCAAACGCTCCCAGACCGCCGGATGAATGTTGACCACGAATTAACCAGCAACGGATTAACAAAAATTGCATCAGTACTGGCGCTCATGGCCGACTCGTCAGTTACCCGTGAAAAAAGCCAAGTCAGAGCAAACATCGACACGATTAAATTGATGGCCGACTCCATCACTGTTGACTGGAGAAGTGGCCGCCATGCAGACATGATTAAAAAAGCATTTAATAAAACAGCTGACTGCACATTGCTGCTGAGCAAAAACCGAAGTAATAGTTTTGAAAAAGTGCAGGGCAATTTAAAAGAAAGTGTCAAAGCTTTAGACGAAAAGACACTTACACTCAATCAACGCGACGAGGTGAAAACAGCTTTTAAACAAACTGCTGAGGTGTTTAAGAATATAAGTTGGACACCGTGAGGGGTTAAAGGCCATCAACTAAACATTGTAATAAACATAGTTATTAAAAAGCAAAGGCTACCTTTTGGGGGTAGCCTTTATGTTTAGATACACGAAATAATTATCGATTAGCTGTTACGTCAATCAGCGGACGGTTTGTTGCAGAAGTTGACGTCACCGTTATGTCTCCGCGAGAACCTATCGTATAAACCCTACCTGCAATAAAAGCTACGGTCGTTGTACCATTGCGCGATATCACATTTGTGGTTGGTGCCGATGGATACCTTGCATACAACTCATAAATACCTGTAGGTATGGTTACAAAGTCGGATGCCGACTTGTAAGGTATGTTGGTAGCTACCAAAACATCTACTCCGGCGGCCGCCAACGTATTATGAGCATATAAACTAAAATTGCCGGCAGCATTAGGCGTAACATTTACAAACCGAACGTAAGCAACGTTATAATCAACCGGTGGTAATTTATCTTCTACGATAAAACCATCCGATTTTTTGGTAGTAGTGTTATATAACCCACTAAGATAAAGCGAGTAATATTTATTACTTTCCAAAGTTCCGCTTACCAACGCTATTGATAAATTGGCATCAGTTGTTACGGTAGATGGTATGCGTGCTTCAAAGTTGTAGCTTCCGGCAGCCAAAAGGCTATAATTAGAAGAAGGATAAACGCTACCTGAATTAACCCCAACAGTGCTTTCGGAGCCGGTTGCACTGGTTGCGGCTGACACCTTCACATTGTTAGCGTAAAAATTAATTGAAGGAACATTTACGCCAAAATTAAAATATTTAATTTGAGGCGTTGCTGCATCAATAGGCTGATCAATCACCTTTACTGCATCCTTTTTACAGGCAATAAAAAGTGAGGATAGCAATACAGCAGTTATAGCTAATTTAAATTTTTTCATAAACTGATTCCAAATTACTTAAGGGTGATCCACATTTCTTTAGTATGATAATCGCGCGCTAAAGCACCGATTTTATCTAACGCGGCTAGGTTCCAAACGTACTCAGAAGCATAACGCGGCCTGATGCGATATGCTGGTTTGCCGTTGTTATCACCATACAACGTGGTTGGAAACACATATCCTAAAAACACTTGATTGCCCGTAACCGGATCAGGATCAGTATAATGGTATCTCCGCAGGTCCATCCAGGTTTCAATAAATCCCCAGCCCCATAATGCAATGTACTTCTGACACATAATTTGTGACAAGGTAAGATTAGCCGCTGTAGGAACAATCCTTGGCGATGCCAGATAGGTACTCTTTTCTGTAGTGCTTATTTGTGATGGTGTACCACTTATATCGGCATTAGATGCGTTTACAAAATCAATATGGGCCGATATACCTTTAGTGTAGGCATCTAAAGCTGTAGCACGGTCCCCCTTTTTATACGCAGCTTCTGCTTTGATAAATTGAAGCTCAGCATAAGTCATAATCGGATATCGGCTTTTATCATCAAACAAATATTTACTTGGCGTACCAACCGGCTGAATGCTCGTATAACCAGCTAAACTTAACGGTTGCTGGGCTGCTGCAATACCACTAACACCACTACCTGTAACTAAACCGCGATAAGAACCATCCGGCGAAGCCGAAAGCATACGCGTGCGACGTGGGTCGTCTGTTCCTAACTGAGTACCGTTCATCAACGCCATAATAAAAGCTGTTTGGCGATAAGAGGTATAGTTATCACGTGTTGGACCAATAAAATTACGATCATCGTTTGAAACGCCTGTGTATTTTATAGCAGCATCGTCTGAGTTACTGGCAAACGATTTGTTCACAGCGTCAATAACAGCATCGGGGTTGTAATTTGCCTTGTTACTATAGTGACTTAGGTTGATGGCTAACAAGCCATAAGCAAATTTTAACCATTTTGTTCGGTCGCCTCTATAAACAATATCAGTTTTACCTAAAAACGTTGCATCAACGGCGCCGTCTGTGCGTTGTAAATTGGCTATAGCCAGTGTAAGTAACCTGCGCACTTCATCATAGGCAAATTCTTGCGTATCATAAGCAAATGAAGTTTTGGTAGGGTCTGGCGTAAAGGCTTCTTTGATAATTATCTCACCGTGGATATCGGTAAGGTTTTGCCAGTCCCAGGCCTTAATTACCTGAGCTACGCCCAAAAGATCCCAACGCTCTTCAGTCTCGGCTTTGCGAGTCATATCCAACAAATTCTGACCATGGTCAAAATAAACAGTACGCCACATTTGTCCTCCATTATCAGACGGAGCAGGATCATAACCTTGTAAATCCCAGGTAGAACCAGCGCTGGTTAAAGTAAGATTTTGCGTGTAACGGCTTATCTGGCGACCATCATAAACCGGGCCTGTAGCCATCCAGTGAAGTATAGGCGATAAGTACAAGTTGGCTGTCACCGATGTTGGCGCATTCGGGTTAGTATTGACATCCAGATATTTTTTACAGCTACTTGCCGAAATGAGGCACAGCGTAATTAATATATATAGCTTTTTCATGAATTTAATTTTATAAAGTGACTTTTACACCAACGTTCAGACCTAATGGTATAGGGAAGTTTCCATAATCGATACCTACGGCACCAGAGCCGCCTACGGCAGCCGTATTACCGTTTACAACCGGATCAAGTCCACTGTAATTGGTGATTAAAAACAAATCGGTCGCTGTTAAGAACACGCTGGCACTCTTAACAAAGTTCTGGCGCGTAATAAGCCTTTTAGGTAATGTATAACTTAGCGTAACGTCTCTCAACCTTAACCAATTGATATTTTTTTCGATAAACAATTCCTCGCTGATGCCTGTGTAGTACCCGTTTTGAAAGTAAGGTGTAACAGGTATGTTATTGATGGTTGGGTTTGCGGTGTTTTCGCGACCATCCTGCAGCACACCGCTGATGATACGGGTTTGTGTACGATCTTGTGTGAAAGTGCTTAAACCTACGGTAGTTAAGAAATGTTGTGTAGCGTTTAGCACATCGCCGCCTTTTCTTATATCAAGCAAGAAATTAAGGGAAAAATCTTTATACCTGAAAGTGTTGGTTAAGCCAATGCTAAATTTAGGGTTACGGTCATATCCGTTGTTAGTGTATAGTGTTGAGCGTACCGGCAATCCTGACGACGGGCTGATGATCAGCTGCCCGTCATTGTTGCGGAGATAAAACTGACCGGTCAATGCACGAGTTGAATTTCCGACAGTATTACCGGTACGTATATTTCCGTACAAGGAAGCATCAGAAACATACGACTCGGGAATGCCATTAGGTAAAGATTGAACTATAACCTTGTTCGTCGCAAAATTGGCCAGAATATCCCAGGTAAAGTTTTCGCTTAAAGCCGGTGTACCACGAAGCGTAACCTCAAAACCTTTACTTAGCGTTGCTGCCCCGTTAAGATTAAACAATACAAAGCCGGTTGCATAACTTCCCCGAATATCATTAACAATTTGATCTGTGGTTGTTTTACGGTAAACAGTAACATCTAATCCTAATCTGTCATTTAAAAATCCAAGTTCTGTGCCAAGCTCGAAGGCTTTTGCAAATTCAGGTCGCAGGTTTGGATTTGGGCCGGTAAAACCATAGCCGTAACCCCCACCCACTGTGGTTTTACTTTCCAGTACGGCCTCATAAGCATAAGGTTTAGCATCTTTACCAACAGCCGCATAAGCTGCACGCAATTTACCGGAAGTGAACACCTTTTTAAGTGCAGGTACAGCATCTGTAAATACAAAACTACCCTGAACACCCGGATAGTAAAACGAAGCTCTTTCTACAGGAATGGTTGATGTACGGTCGTTTCTAAGTGTACCGGTCAGGTATAAATAATCTCTGTAATTTAAGGTAGCCTGGCTGAAGAAACTTACCAGACGGCGTTGCGAAATGGTTGTTTTATTTCCTCTGCTGGTATTGAGTGTGTTGTTTAACGACACAAAATTAGGATCATAAAAATTTTCGCCAAAGCTTGCATCCACTGACGACTTTAAATCCTGCATGGAGAAACCCACAAAGCCGTTCAACTTAAGATCTTTGGTCAAAGATTGCGTAGTGACACTCAGGATGTTTTGTAAGTTAAAGTTACGGGTAATGTCGGTAGCCACATCAATAGTACCCTGGCGGGCATAACCGGCCCTACTTTCGGGATGTCTTAACAGTAACAGATGATTATTGTAGGCATCTATACCTACATTTGTCGATAAATTAAGCCACTTTGTAGGTGTAATAATCAACTTTAAATTGCTAAAAATACGATTGTTTTTGGTGTTGTTGATGTTTTTGTTGATACTGAAATAAGGGTTATCAACCTCTGTAGCAACCAAATTCGGTAAAAAGTTAAGATACCTTCTGGTACCGGATGGATTCAGGAAGTTTTGAGCATCATCAGTTTGAGGCCAGTCCAGCAAACCAATCAACGGACCAATACTGCCCTTTAAAGGCTGATCGTTATTAGCATACTCGTAGTTCATACTCAAGTCAGCTTTCATCCATTTATTGATGGTGGCCTGAGTTGCGCCCGTTACGTTGATACGATCATATAATGAGTTAGGTACTACACCGTTTTGGTTGGTATAAGATGTAGAGATACGGTAAGTTGCGCGCTCGGTTCCTCCCGAGAATGCGAGGTTATGCCTTTGCGTGAAACCATCTTTAAAGAAATTACCAACGTTATCATAAAATTTAGTTCCGGCAGGATATTCAGGACCAAAGTATTCATAAGCACCTGATAAAGCTGCTATGCTGTTAGGGTCGCCGTTGAAGCCTAAACCATACGTATTTTGTATTTTAGGTTTAGCACGTAACTTTTCAATACGAAAGCTATTGCTATAATCAATTTTGCTCTGGCCGGCTTTACCTCTTTTAGTAGTGATAACGATGGCACCATTTGCCGCATCAATACCGTAAAGAGCCGATGCTTCGGGGCCTTTTAAAACCACCAGCGATTCAATATCTTCAGGGTTGATATCGGATGCGCGGTTAGTAAAATCTACGCCCCGGTTGCTAAACGCTGTGGTGGCGCTATTGTCGGAAACCAAGACGCCTGTGTTTAATGTTTTATTGTCGATAGGTAACCCGTCTACGACAAACAGAGGCGAGTTACTACCGCTGATGGAACTTACACCACGTATAGTGATTGATGTAGATGCTCCGGGTACACCCGACGAACTGTTAACCTCCACACCCGCCACGCGGCCCTGAAGTGAGTTGATAAAGTTTTCGCGTTGAGTACCCGCAATATCAGCGCCTTTTACTGTTTGCTGCGATGTACCAAGTGAACGCTTGGGTGCTGTTTGTCCGAGGGTAGTAACTACAACCTCGTCTAATGTCCCGGTATTGGTACCTAAGCGAACATCAATTCTGTTGCTGTTACCTACGGGCTGCTCTTGCGAGGTAAATCCCACAAACGAAAACACCAAGGTTTCGCCTACGGCCGCTCTAATACTGTAATCGCCATTAGCATTTGTTTGGGTGGCTTGTGTACCGCCTTTAACCCGCACATTTACGCCGGGCAAAGCGGATTTGTCATCAGCTGATGTTACCTTACCGGTGATGACGGTTTGAGCCATGGCATGCCATACGCCCAAACATTGCACCAAGAAAAATAAGAGTAATAGTTTCTTCATACGTTAATTGTTAATTTGATTTTGCATTGTTTGAGTGGTTATATACTTGTTTAATGGTTTGATAAAATCTTAAAAAATTAAAGAAAAAGCGAAGCCACAGTGCCATAAAGCAAATTTTGCACACTCGGCTTTTCGCCCTGTACTTTGTTACAATAAATTTAAATTCTTGATAATCAATGCACCGAATGTGCTTTGTTGTTCCATTGTCCCTTGCCCACAGCATCCTGCAAACTGTAAGCAATATATGCAAATGGTTAACTAAATGTCAAGTTTTTACACTTTTATAGCTTCGTAAAAATACAATTACATATAAAACGTTTTAGCTGATTTTGATTGAATTAAACGCTAAATGAGGTTTTTGAGAGCTGGTTTTTAAGGAAACATTTTAAGTCTAACAGAATTAATGCGATTACATACTCCTGCCAAAATGCGCAAGACAGTCCTATTTATTATCTGTAATAATTTGACGGAAGTACACTGAAGTATCTACAGGCTTTTCGCCTGTCACGCAGTTACTAAAAGTTGCAGTTAGCTGCTGGTTTTAGATTTTCTTTAGCAGTTGTGAGT
>CAJYSL010000283.1 GCA_913777515.1 uncultured Mucilaginibacter sp. | reverse complement strand
CGGTGCTTTGCGTGGATAGACAGTTTCAGGACGCTATTAATCCGATTCGATACCTCAGACAGCTCATGGATCAACTGGCACTATCTCGCTTTTGCTCTAATCCTATTAAAAGTTTAAATCAGTTCTACATGAAAAACATATTTAAGCGCAGTTGCCTGCTGTTTGCTTTGATATTATTTGCCGGCGCTTATATAAACATAGCCGTGGCGCAATCGCCGACTGTAAAGCCGCTTAAACAATTATTGACTACTATTGACGAGCGTATCGAGAATACAGGCATTGAAAAGGTTTATTTGCAAACCGATAAGCCAGCGTATGGGTTAGGAGACACGCTTTGGTTTAAAGCTTATTTACTGGAAGCTGCCTATCTTACTGCATCCAAAAAAAGTGGCATTTTGTATGTAGAGATAGCCGACGAAAATAACCGGGTGGTAAAACGTATCATGTCTCCGGTTTATCATGGTCTCACTTATGGCAACATTAAACTGGATACTGTCGATATCCCCCAAGGCAATTACACCCTGATGGCCTACACTAATTGGATGCGCAACTTCAACGATTCATGTTTTTTCCGCAAACCGTTTTACGTGAGCAACACCAATGGCAATGATTGGCTAATCAACTACCGCAGCCAGGCAGAGAAAGTTAATGGCCGCGAAAATGTAAAGCTCAACCTTCGCCTTACCGATTTTAGCGGGCAACCGGTAAGGCTGCGCGAAATGCAGATGCGGCTCAACAGTAACGATAAAAACCTGCTAAAAAACAATGTACAAACAGACTTGGACGGCATTCTAAATGTAAACTTTAACCTACCTGATAAGGCTAATACCAGGCAGCTGAACATCGAACTAACCGATTTACGCAAGGGCCAGGGCAACCGCCGCATCCCCATGCCTTTACCGCTAAACCGTCCCGAGAAAATAGATTTACAATTTATGCCGGAAGGTGGCTACTTGGTAGCAGGTATGCCGGCACGGGTAGCTTTTAAGGCCGTCAGCGAAGATGGTTTGGGTACACCCATTAACGGTAATATTTATGACAACAGCGGACAATTAATAACCGCTTTCAGCACCTCCCACGCCGGCATTGGTTCGTTTAAGTTTACACCTAATGCCAATCAAACCTATCAGGCAAAAATCAAATTGCCTGACGGGCAGTTGAAAACTTACAATCTACCAACGGTACTACCCTCAGGAATTACCTTGCAGGTAAGCAATGCTTTTAAAGCCGACTCGTGCTACATTACTATCAGAACAACGCCTGACCTTGTTAACAGTAGCAAAAACTATTACTTGTTTGGGCAATCGCATGGCATTATGTGTTATGGTGCATCCGTTGTTTTAGACCAGGCCTTTCTGAAGTTTAAAGTGGCTAAAAACGTATTTCCCACCGGTATAGTAAGGTTTATGCTTGTCAATACCAGGTATAATTTACTAAATGAACGTTTGGCTTATATTGACCATCAAGACCAGCTTAACATTAAAGTTACCGCTAACCAACCAAATTACGTGCAGCGGGACAGCGTAGTGCTTAACATTGAGGTTACTGACCAAAGCGGCAACCCGATTGCAGGTAATTTTGCCCTTTCGGTCACTGATGATAGCCAGGTGAAAGCAGATACGCTAAAACAGATCAACTTTTCGAACTATCTGATGCTATCATCGAACCTCAAGGGACAGATAGACCAACCCGGCTACTACAATAATCCGGGCAGCAGTTTGCACAAATGGCTGCACACCGATGAGTTGCTGCTGGCTCAAGGCTGGACGGGTTACGATTGGACGAACGCCCTTAAACCGGAACCTAATTGGGCCTATGCCCCCGAACTGGATTACGCTATTACCGGTAAAGTACTTAACGCTTTTAACAAACCGGTTGCCAGCTCAGGTGTAACCCTGATTTCAAAAAAACCATTCTTTATTACGGATACCATCACCAACGCTTCAGGTCAGTTCACTTTTAAACGCTTATACCCTGCAGACACGACGTCTTTTTTCATCCAGGCGCGCAACAAAAAGGGCAAGAGTTTTAACGTAGGCATCGAGATGGACGAATTTAAACCACCAGTGCTGACCTATCAGCAACCTATTGGGATGCCATGGTATACCAACGTGGACACTATGCAACTAAAAACCGTTAGCAACAGGGCCAATTTAATAGCGCAGCAAGAACGAGTTTTACAGGGTAACGTGCTGAAAGCCGTTGAGATTAAGGCTAAAAAAGTCATCAAAGATTCTAAAAACCTTGATGGGCCCGGCGAAGCCGATGTAGTGATTGATGAAGAAGAGTTGATTAAAGCAGGCGGCCGTACCACTTTAGGCGATTTGCTAACTAAACGTGTAAAGGGATTTAGGTTATATAGTAAAGGTGGATCTTCATATTATGGTATAAACTTTAATACAGCTCACTTAATCATTGATGGGATACATACTGAATGGTTTTCGGATAAAGTAAAACCAGACTTCAACAGATTTAAACAATACCTGGATTATTACGATGCCGACGAAATTAAAGGTATTGAAGTAATGACAACTGGGAAACATCAAATAGCTTATACAACTAAGTTTTTAATCCCTAAAGACCGTAACGTACTATATTTCGAGCATGTCTTTATTGAGGTTACCACGCGAAGCGGCCACGGCCCGTTCATGCAAAAGTCGGTTGGCACTTATGTATACCGCCCTATGCCGTTTGCTATACCTAAAGCATTTTACGCTCCTAAATATAAACCCAACAGTATGATAGATATGACCGATATCCGGTCTACCATATACTGGGCGCCCTATGTTGCCACTGACCAAAACGGCAAAACCACTGTTAGTTTTTACACCGCTGATAATCCGGGAACTTATACTATCACTATTGAGGGTTGCGATGTGCAGGGAAGCGTGGGGAGCAAAACAGCAAGTATCCATGTAAAAAAACGACTTTGAGGCTATTAACCTTACTTGATTATAGACGGAAAAAGTTTAGTAATTATCCGAAGTCATATACCTTATTAGTTGCCCAATATTTTTTAAGATAAATAGCATTGCACACATCAAGATACTGCTCCTGATAGAGATTAACCTCATCATACGATTAACCGTTACTTCCATTATCAAACACATGAAAACAATATTTAAATACAGCATTTTACTGTTTGCATTGCTTTTATGTACTGTTTGCTCTATAACACCGGCCATTGCACAGTCGCCGGCGGTAAACCCGCTTAGAGACTTGTTAAGCACTATTAATGAGCATACTGAAAATGTAGGTATCGAAAAAGTTTATTTACAAACAGACAAACCTAACTACAATGTAGGTGATACCTTATGGTTTAAAGCTTACTTATTAGATGCTGCTTACCTAACGGCAACTACAAAAAGCGGTATCTTATATGTTGAGATAGTAGGCGACAGCAACCGTGTGGCAAAACGAATTATGGTACCTGTGTATAAAGGACTAACATTTGGCAACATAAAGCTTGAGTCGGCTGACGTACCTCAAGGCAATTATACATTAACTGCGTACACCAACTGGATGAGAAACTTCAGCGACTCAAGCTTTTTCCGCAAACCTTTTTATGTGCGCAACAACGATGGGAATGACTGGTTAATTAACTATCGCACACAGGCTTCTAATGTTAATGGAAAAGAAAACGTAAAGGTAAATTTGCGCCTTACTGAGCTTAACGAGCAACCGGTACGCCTACGCGAGATGCAAATGCGCGTCAATAGCGGTAAAAAAAATCTGATAAGGAGCCATGTAGAAACCGACCTCGACGGCAACCTGAACATCAATTTTGACTTACCCGATAAAGCTAATGCAAAACAATTAGGTATTGACTTAACTGATTTACGCAAAGATCAGGGCAATCGCCGCATACCAATACCACTCGCGCTAAATCGGCCCGAAAAATTAGATTTACAATTTATGCCTGAGGGCGGCTACCTGGTGGCGGGGCTGCCTGCACGGGTAGCTTTTAAAGCAATAAATGAGGATGGCTTAGGCACGGCTGTAAACGGTAATATTTACGACAGCAACGGACAATTAATAACCGCATTCAGCACCTCTTTCGCCGGTATTGGTTCGTTTAAGTTTATGCCTAACGCCAATCAAAGCTATCAGGCAAAAATCAACCTGCCTAACGGGCAAACAAAAACGTATAGCCTTCCGTCAGTAAAATCATCGGGGATGACCATACAATTGAGTAATGCGCATAAAACAGATACCTGCTACATTGCTATCAGAACTACACCCGACCTTGTTAATCCTCATAGGTTATACTACTTGCTTGGGCAGTCGCGCGGAATTATTTGCTACGGCGCATCGGTGCATTTGGACCAGGCACTCGTTCACTTTAAGGTAAGCAAAAAAAGCTTCCCGACCGGTGTTGCAAGATTTGTGCTTGCTACGGCTAGCTATAATATTATAAACGAACGTTTAATTTACATCGACCATGCAGACCAGCTTAACATCAAAATCAGCCCTAACCAGCCAGCTTACAAGCAGCGCGACAGCGTAGCGCTTAATGTAGAAGTCACTGATAAAAGCGGCAATCCTGTCAGCGGTAGTTTCGCCCTATCAGTGACCGACAATGGCCAGGTAAAAATTGACAGCCTCAAACAAATTAATCTTTTGAATTACCTGATGTTGTCGTCAAATCTGAAGGGACACATAGACAATCCCGGGCACTATGCTAATCCTGGCAGCAGTTTGCAAACATGGCTGCATACCGATGAATTGCTGCTGGCACAAGGTTGGACAGGCTACGACTGGACCAATGCGCTTAAACCCCACTCCAACTGGATGTTCCCTGCCGAGCAGGAATATACCATAAGCGGCAAAGTGACTAACGTTTTTAACAAGCCGATTGCCGGTTCGGGAGTTGCTTTGATGTCTAAAAAACCGCTGTTCTTTACCGATACTACAACCAACAATCTGGGCCGCTTTACTTTTAAAGGTATCTACCCGGCAGATACAGCAGCATTCTTTATTCAGGCACGCAACAAAAGAGGTAAAAGCTTCAATATTGGTATTGAGGTAGACGAATTTCAGCCGCCAATACTAACCTACCGGCAACCGGTTTTGATGCCTTGGTACGCCAACGTGGATACCCTGCAGTTAAAAAGTGTCAATAATCAAGTGGCCCTGAAAGCCCGGCAAGAACAGATTTTACAAGGCAATGTATTGAAGGCTGTACAAGTTAAAGCCAAGAAGGTAATTAAAGGTTCTAAAAACATTAACGGCCCTGGCGAAGCTGATATCGTAATTGACGAAGAAGAATTGATTAAAGCCGGGCATATGAACTTAGGCGACTTATTAGCAAAGCGTATTAAAGGATTTGGTATTTACGTAAAAAAAGGCGTAAGTTTTTACGGTATCAAGTATTTAATCGTTCATTTAATAATAGATGGTATCAATACAGATTTTTTTCTTGACCCAACGGTAAGATGGGACATGGCTTTGAAACAATACCTCGATTATTATGATGCTGATGAAATAAAAGGCATTGAAGTAATGACTTCAGGTAAGTATCAGGGAAATTATTCTTCTATGTATTTAGGCCCGGGCACAATATCTTCTGAACACGCTTTTATTGAAGTTACTACCAGAAGTGGCCATGGCCCTTTCATGAAAAAATCTATAGGAACTTATGTGTACCGGCCCATGCCTTACTCCATACCGAAAGTATTTTACTCACCACGATATAAACCTAACAGCATCGCCGACATGACGGATATCCGGTCCACGATTTATTGGATGCCTGATGTTGCTACTAGTCAAAATGGCAAAGCTACGGTCAGTTTCTACACTGCTGATAATCCCGGAACATACACCATTAGCATTGAAGGCTGCGATATGCAGGGCAATGTTGGTGTTAAAACAGCGAGTATCGCAGTCAAAAAGCAGCTTTGACGTCGCGATATATTATCTCATTCAATTTTAAAAAATGAGCAAATTATAACAAGCCTTCATCGGCAAAGCTGTAAAAACCGCCATCAGTAATAATCAGGTGGTCGAGCACACCGATGTCCAGCACCTTACCGGCCTGGTGTATTTTGCGGGTGAGGTCAATATCCTGCTGGCTTGGCTTTAAATTGCCCGACGGGTGATTATGCGCCAGGATGATAGACGATGCCTGATGCTGCAAGGCAATACTGAAGATGATTTTCGGGTCGGCCACCGTGCCTGATAGTCCGCCTTTACTGATGAGTTCCTTGGCAATAATTTTACAGCTACGGCTTAACAGCAATATCCAAAATTCTTCGTGGTTTAAATCAACTAAATGACGGCGCAATACCTGGTAAACGCTCTGGCTCCCTGTAATGGTTTCGGGTACTTTAATCTCGGTTTCGTTACGCCGGCGCCCAAGTTCGAGCGCTGCAATAATGGCAATGGCCTTGGCCTCACCAATGCCTTTAAACTTTGAAAGCTCACTTACCGATACCTTACCCAACCGCTGCAAATCATTATCGTAATGATGCAGTATGCGCTTGCTCAATTCAACAGCCGTTTCGGTACGGCTGCCCGAGCCTATTAAAATGGCAATCAGTTCGGCATCGCTGAGTGCGCGGCGGCCCTGGGTGTTCAGTTTTTCGCGCGGACGGTCTTCTTCGGCCCAGGCTTTAATACTAATTTTGGTTTCGTAAACTTCCACGGGCTTAAGCTATTGAAAAATAGCTGTAAAACAAAAAGGCCACAAATACATGCAGCCGTTTACTTTCAAAAAGATGAAAATATTATTGTAAGCCGTTTACAAATTTAGTCAGCTTTGACTTATTGTTTGAAGCTTTGTTTTTGTGAATTACGTTTTTCTTGGCTAAACGGTCAAGCATTGAAATTACTGTAGTCAGTAAAGGCGCTGCCTCAGCTTTAGAAGTTGAGCCTCTTAATTTCTTGATAGCGTTTCTGGTGGTTTTAGCCTGATATCTGTTACGCAGACGCTTCGCAGCGTTGGCCCGGATTCTTTTAATTGCTGATTTATGATTTGCCA
>CAJYSL010000282.1 GCA_913777515.1 uncultured Mucilaginibacter sp. | reverse complement strand
AGATGCTGAAACGACTGGTGTATTCACTTAAAAAAATAAATTCAAGAGTTATAAAACCATACCTCATATAATATATCATGGTAAAAAAAGCTATTATTCCCGCTGCTGGATTAGGTACCCGGTTTTTGCCGGCCACAAAGGCATCTCCCAAAGAAATGCTGCCGATTATTGATACTCCGACTATCCAATACGTAGTTCAGGAAGCGGTTGATTCGGGCATTGAAGATATCCTGATTATTTCGGGTAAAGGCAAACGCGCTATCGAAGACCACTTTGACCGTCATCCAGAGCTGGAAGCCCGTTTACAGGAAAAAGAAGATGCGATGTATGACGAAATTCGTCACCTGGCCGATATGGCAAACATCCACTTCATCCGTCAAAAAGAAATTAATGGTTTAGGCGATGCCATTTATTATGCACGTCATCATACAGGCAACGAGCCCTTTGCGGTTTTATTAGGCGATACCATTATCGATTCGGTTATCCCAGTCACCCAGCAGTTAATTGATATTTACGAGCAGTACCAAAGCACCGTAATAGCTGTTGAAACTGTTCCGTTCGATAAGGTATCCCGTTATGGCATTGTAGGCGGCGAAAAGCTGTCTGATACACTGATGCTGTTAGACCAGTTGATTGAAAAACCGGCTACCGACAAAGCGCCATCTAATCTGGCTATCGCCGGTCGTTATATTTTAACGCCTGAGATTTACAAGTCGTTAGAAAAAACGCCTCGGGGTAAAGGCAACGAAATTCAGTTGACTGACGCGATGTTATTGCTGTTGAAAACCGAAAGCTTGTACGCCCACACCATCGAAGGTAAACGTTACGATATTGGTAATAAACTCGACTTTTTGAAAACCACGGTTGATTTTGCCCTGCGCAGAAAAGAGTTTGCAGAACCTTTCTTAAAATACCTGCGCGAAACCGTGCAAAAGCATGACGAAGCTAAAGAAGCTTAGTTTCGTCAGCGAAATTTACTGATATGCAAAAGAGCGAGGTAATAAGCCTCGCTCTTTTCTTTTATGCGTATATCGGCAAAGCCTAAAATTATAAAAATCAAAAGCCGTTTTCTGTATCAGTTTGTTTGATAGCCCACTTAGGTATGTAGCCAATAGCATCGTCCGACTGTACTTTGTAATACTTGCTGCCTTTTTCAAGAATAATGATTCTAGCACGGTTTAGTAAAGTTTTAATAACAGGTGCTCTAAACTGGGCATACTCCCTCAAATACACTACACCTGTTTCATTTGCTCTTACTTCAGCCTCGTTTACAGGTTCTTCGTCAATAACATTTTCAACTCTTGGTGTGATAGTGGGCTTGGAGACAATGTAGGAGGGGGCTGCCAAATTTGTTTTTGTAACGGTGTTAGCCACCGGCGCACCGGTTTTTACAGCGGAATAGGTAACCGGAGTAGCTGTTTTTACTGGTATGGCAATCGCGGCAACCGATTTTACCGTTGTAGCAACAGCAGCAATAGGCTTAACGGCGGCGTACATTTTGGTGTCCAAGTGGAACGGATGTTTAACGCGCTTTTTTAACTTATGACGGATAGCAATCGGTGCTGCAGGCGGTGCGTTTACAACAGGTTGGCTCACTATTGGTGTCTTTTTATAGTTTTGATAAATAGACCGGTAAACATAAGAGCCAAATACTCCCGTTAGTAATATCAGAATCAAACTAAAAGTAACATCTATTTTGGGAGTGATACTGCCAATAGCATTCTTTTTAGCCGAGGCTACTTTTGTAGCGCTGTTCAGTCTTTGTAACTCCTCGTCATAATGTTTGCGCTTGCCTGGGTCGGTCAGTACATGAAATGCTTCTCTTACTTCGTTAAACTGTTTCGTGTAAAAACTATCGTGCCCGTTGAGTACCGGGTCAAATTTGGGCGAAAGCTTTTCGTACGCTTCGATAATTTCGAGTAGCGTGCTTTGGGGTGTTACGCCAAGGATATAATAAAAGTCTTTCATGCTTGTCTTAAGCTATTGACAACCAGAAAATTTGACTTGATGATTCAAATAAGGTTTAAGCTTCTTTATGATTAAATTCAAGTTTATTTAATAAAGAATACTTACCTGTTTTGTGATATGAAACGCAACTTTATGGCTGATAGTAACCCTTATGAATATACATTATTGAAGAATAGGATGCGCAGCGTTTTTAACCCATTCTTTTAAGGCCTCCACCTGTTGAGGATGTGCGACAAGCCAGGTCGAATCCGTTTTGCTGACACCTTGCTTAATGTAATGGGCAAAAGCAGTGATGTGCGGAGATTGTGCCAGTTTGCTGTAAAAGCTTGATAATTGGGTTGCAAAAGTAGAGCCCGCAATACGTCCCTCACTCTGCTGATTGATAGCTGTTAAAATGCTCTTCAGTTGTTGAACGAATAAGTCCGACCCGAACAGTTTTTGCTGAGACACGGTAGTTGCAGCCTTACTGATGGCAGCATTCAAAGCGGTATTAACTGCACTTACGCGAATCGCGGATGCACCCGGTTCCGGCTTTAAAACGCCGCCATCAATAATATGCTGGATGTTTTCGTTTGCTTCTGCTGCACGGTTGCCGGTTGGGTCCATCCATAAAAAACTAAGTAAACCCAGCAGGGCTTGCGCCCGTTTATTTTGATGGAAGGTGACCAGCGCATATAAACGCATGCTTGGCGCTGCTGTATGGTTAAGGCTCAAAGCTTTCACCGCCTCACGTTCCGCATCGTCATACTGCTGGTCGCGAAAGTAAGCCAAGCCCAGGCCGTAATGTAAAGCGTAGTTAGCCGAATCAAGCTTAATGGCTTCCATATAATTTAGGATAGCCAGTTTGGGCTGATTGGCCCGGTCATGTATACTGCCTAATAGTCCGAATGCGCTGCTTTTTACGGCACTGGTATTGCCGTGTTTAGCTGCCTCCTGCAAGTAAGGGATGGCTTCCTGCCCCGTACCTGCGGCGTTTAAGGCAAAGCCTAATTGATATTTAGCGGTAATGTTATTGGGCTCTGCAACCAGTGCTGATTTATACTTCTCAATAGCCCCAGTATAATCGCGGTTTGCACTTAGCTGATTACCCTCAGTAACGAGGGTGCGTGCATCTTGCGCGTAGACACTTAGCGCACTGAATGCAGTGAGTATAATTATTGCAATTGCTCTCGTAATTTTAACCATATACTAAAGTATAAACTTGCCTTGTATCATTGGCAACATTTTAAACACTGCCAGATACTATACGTTAACCTAAGCGATAAAAACACTTACATAGCCCAAGGGTTATTTAACCGGCATGAAAGTACTATGGAATTATTTAAAACCGCACCGCTGGCTTGTTGCCGTTTCTTTACTATTGGCAGGCGCCAGCCAGGTGCTCACCATGCTCGACCCGCTGATTTTTGGTAAGATTATCGACGATTTTACAAACAAAACGCATATCCAGGCTTCTGATAAACAAGTGAAAGAAGTTTTGTTTTGGTTGTTGATAGCTACCGGCATAGCGTTGCTGGCCCGCCTAAGCAAAGCCATACAGGAGTATTTGATGCGATTGGTAGTACAGCGTTTTGGCATGCAGATTTTTAACGATGGCCTGAAGCGGATCTTGCGTCTGAGTTTTCAGGAATTTGAAGAGCAGCGAAGCGGTGAAACGGTAGCGGTATTGCAAAAAGTCAGAACCGACACCGAACGGTTTATTAATGCATTTATCAATATTCTATTTTCATCAGCGGTAGGCGTTATCTTTTTAATTTGGTACGCCGTTACCAAGCACTGGGCGCTGATACCGGTTTTCTTTATAGGTATTGTTGTGATGGGTGGCCTGACCGGTTTACTCAGCAAAAAGATAAAAACAGTACAGCGTTCTATCAATAAGCAAACGCTACAAATCACCGGGGCAATTACCGAGTCGTTGCGTAACATCGAACTGGTTAAAAGTCTTGGTTTGACATTCCCGGAGATACGCCGAATGAGAGAATACACCCAGCGCATTTACGATTTAGAAATGAAAAAGAGCAAGCATGTACGTACGCTATCGTTTTTACAGGGTGCTACACTCAATCTACTGCGGCAATCTATCTTATTCATTTTACTTTGGCTCATTTTTAGAAATATACTTACCACCGGAGAACTGATTACCATGCAGTTTATCTCTACGTCGATTTTTGTGCCTTTACAGGATTTAGGAAATATCATTCTGCTCTATCGCGAAGAAGAAGCCTCTCTGTTGTTATTCGACCAGCTGATGCAAAAGCCGATTGAAGAACGGCCTGAAGAACCGATTGAAATCGGTCCGTTAGAAAATCTGAACTTTAGCGATGTTGTTTTCAGGCACAAAACCGCTCAGCACAATGCACTGGATGGTATCTCGTTTCAAGCCAGCAGGGGCGAAACCATTGCTTTTGTCGGGCCATCAGGTTCGGGTAAGTCCACTTTGGTTAAGCTTTTAGTAGGACTCTACCGGCCGGTGGAGGGTGAAATTTACTTTAACGGCATCCCCTCGGCCGATATCCGGTACAACGAGTTGCGCCGGCAAATAGGATTTGTAACGCAGGATACCCAGCTTTTTGCCGGAACCATTAAAGAAAATTTGTTGTTCGTAAAGCCTGATGCCACCGACGAAGACATGATGGCAGCCTTGCACAAAGCATCCTGC
The DNA here is from genome assembly GCA_913777515.1 of uncultured Mucilaginibacter sp. GTDB lineage: Bacteria > Bacteroidota > Bacteroidia > Sphingobacteriales > Sphingobacteriaceae > Mucilaginibacter. The sequence goes on along the minus strand of CAJYSL010000282.1, from coordinate 5,797 downwards.
GACCAGCTGCTCAGCCGCACCGACAAGGGCGTTTATACCGTATTGGGCGAGGGCGGATTAAAGTTGTCGGGTGGCGAAAAACAGCGGATATCTATAGCCCGGGCTCTTATCAGGCATCCCAAGCTGTTGATATTTGACGAAGCTACATCGGCTCTTGACTCTATTACCGAAGAAGTAATTACCGATACCGTAAGGGCGATATCAGCCCGGCGTGAGCAGATTACTATTTTAATTGCTCACCGGCTAAGTACCATTCTGCATGCCGACCGCATTGTAGTGCTCGAAAAAGGGAAAATAGCCGAAACCGGAACGCATACCGAATTGGTTAACGCCAAAGGTTTGTATTACGCCATGTGGCGCCAGCAGATTGGCGAACGCCGTAAAGAAATAAACGCAACAGAGATATAAACGGATTATACTCTTGCTAATGCTTTACGCACCGCCGGAGCTACCTGGGTGCCTAAAAGTTCTATGGCTTTAAGCATTTGTCGGTGTGGCGTGTGGCCGGTTACCAGTTGCGCCAAAAAGCGGGTATTGCCAAACAACTCGTGCTGTGCTAAAATTTTATCAATCGCTTGTTGCACGTTCCCTACCACCAATGGGCCGTCTTGTCGCAAATATTCAAACTGCGCTTTGCTCATAGGCGACCAGCCTCGGTCGCGGCCAACGCGGTTCATCAGCGCTTCATAGGATGGGTAAAATTCATCAGCCGCCTGCTGGCTTTGTTCGGTTACGTAAAATTGCGAACTGATACCTAATTGCAATTTACTCACATCGTGTCCTGCTTTTTGGGCTGCTTCGCGATAGGTGTTTACAAACGGAACAAAGTGTTTGGGTGCGCTACCCAATATGGCAATCATCATAGGTAGACCTAACTTTCCGGCCCGCACGGCCGATGCCGGTGTGCCGCCCACGCCTAACCAAACCGGTATGGCCGACTGCAACGGCCGCGGATAAATGCCCTGATTACGGATAGGGCTGCGGAATCGTCCTTGCCAGGTAACCGTTTCTTGCCGGTTGATTTGCATAAACATTTCCAGCTTTTCAGAAAACAGGTCGTCGTACTCATCCAAATCAAACCCAAACAAGGGGAACGACTCGATAAACGAACCGCGGCCGGCAATCATTTCTACCCGTCCGCCCGAAATTAGATCGGCTGTGGCAAAGTTTTGAAATGTACGCACCGGGTCTGCCGAGCTCAACACGGTGACCGAACTTGACAGGCGGATGTTCTTGGTTACCGAAGCGGCAGCCGCTATCATGATTTCGGGAGCCGAGATTACAAAGTCCTGGCGGTGATGTTCGCCAAAAGCATATACATCCAGGCCAACTTCATCAGCCAGTTTAACTTCTTCCAGTAATTGCTGTACACGTTCGTGTGCGTGTACCGCATTCCCGGCTTTGCCGTCGGGCTGTACTTCTCCAAAGGTGCTTATCCCTATTTCCATTCTTGCGCTTTTATATCCTAATCAGCTCTAATGCCAAGAGCTGATTAGCCCACAAAGCTAACTTTTTAAATCGCAGAAAAGCCGACATTCAGCGCAAACTGGTTAGGCTAAAGTTCCTTGATCTGCTGGTCAGAAAGTCGCAGAAATCTGGCAGCGTTGTTAAAAAGGATGTCTCTTTTTTGAGACTCATTTAAAAACGGAGCTTCCTGTATGTTGTTTATGCTAACCTCGATGGCTTGGGGCCATACCATTTGGTCTGACCCAAACATAACACGCTTGCCAAAGCCAGCATCTACAAGGCGCTGCAGATAATAATAAAATTCTTTTTTAGGTAATATGTAATCAATCACGCCTATGTCAACATGTAATTGAGGATATGCATATAACATGGCAATCATATCATCAATCATGGGCCATCCTGCGTGCATTGCATACAGGCGTAGCTTTGGATGTTTAACTAAAACATCTTCGAGTATTAATGCACTGCTTAGTCGGGCCCTCATTTTTGTCGCACCTAAATACACTGCACCGGGCGGGCCGGTGCCAATGTGAACGCCAACGGGTATATCTAATTTTTCGGCCATCTGCAGGTAAGCATCTACAGTACTGTCGGCAATCGAAATACCTTCATATTGTAACGCTATCTCTCCAAAGATCTTAAACTCACCCGACTTAAATAATTTGGTGAGTGAATCAACGGTTAAGCCCGCTCTTTTTGATAATGCCAGATCCCAATAAACGGCATTGATAATTCGTTTAGGTGATGCCGATTTCCATTGTCTAACTATCTTCAGGTCACCGCTGCACACCGCATAAATATTTCTTTTATTTAAAATATTAAGTACCTGCGTTTGTAATTCGGCATTGGTGATGGGAGAAACCACCGTATGCTGATTCCAGGCACCGCTTTTTAAAGCGCCGATAAATGTTTCTCCGTAATTGCCCTGAGGGTCAAATGCACTAAAATTTGCAAAAGGGGCACCAATTTTTAACGGCGGCGGACCTTGGTCATCCACAGGAACAGCATGCAAATGCATGTCGATAACAGGTAATGGTTTTTTTTGCTGGGCAAAAACCGTAACAACCGTTAGGCTATATAAAAAGATAAGGTTTAGTGTTTTCATATTTTAGGTTTGCATCCGAATGTACCTATAAATATAAATCAACTTACACAATATCAATAATTTATCTTAAAATATTATGGCTCAGTTGTGCAACCATTGATTACACAACTGAGCCAACAAAATGATATAACGCAAAAGCTTTTAAAGTTTGTTATTGTTTCTATGCGCAAGTTTATGACGCCATCTTTTGAACATCGCGACGGCGCGAAGCACGTTCTATTAAAATTTTAAGTTTGTTCTTATAATCATCCCGCAACCACTCTGTGTAATTTTTAGTTACCTTGCCCAGGCATTTGGCATATTGTTTAATGCGCCATTCAATTTCTTTATCCAGTTCCTGAGTGAGCACTAAGGCTTCGCTGGTGGTCTGGCTATTCTCTAAACACATAAGCGCGTGTTGCTTGACTGATTCGCTCATTACCACCCGTGCCTTTTTACCGCTGTCTATAGCATCCTGATAGGCTTTTTGTATATCAAAAGACACCTGCAGGCTATTAGGGAAGTGCGCACGCAAATCGGCCGGTATATTGTGCGCTTCAAAACTGGTTTGGGTGTGCATGCCTTCGTAATAAGCCTCAGGGCTTTCAAAAACCGATTTCCAGTCAATGGCAGACTGCCACTCGCCAAAGCGGTCAGTATTGTTACCTAAATCAATGATGGTGAAGGTTTTCTTTTGCGGTAATTTCCTCGAGCCTCGGCCAATCATCTGGTGATATAGCGTAACAGATGTGGTAGCCCGGTTTAAAATAATAGTTTGCACAGTAGGCTCGTCAAAGCCGGTGGTTAAAATAGATACCGAGGTAAGTATGGCGCCTTTGGTTTTCTTAAACCACTTTAATATATCAGCGCGGTCGGTGGCCGAGGTGTAGTTGTCCAGGTGTTTAACGGCGTAACCGGCCTCTTCAAAATGATGGCAAACCGCTTTCGACGTAAAGATGCCGTTGTTAAATATCAGCGTCTTTTTGTTTTTCGAATGCTCTTCGTAAGCGTGCAGTAACAAGTCGAGCATAGCGGGTGATGAGTACAACTCATCAGATGTGCTTACCGTGAAGTCGCCATGAATGCCTGTTTTCAGCGAGTTAAGTTCCACGTCATAACGCCAGCTTACGGGTTTGGCCAAAAAGCCTTGCTTAATTAACGATTCGATGCTTTCGCCCACAATCAACTCGTCATAATTTTTACGCATAGGCAGGTTAATGTTGGAGCTGAATGGCGTAGCCGTTACACCTAAAACCGTAGCATTGCAAAATTTGCCGAGTAGTTTATGAAAAGAGTTATGGTGTGCTTCGTCTATAATCACTAACCCGATTTCATCCGTGCTAATAACGCCGTCTTTAATGCGGTTTTTTAGGGTTTCAACCATTGCCACAAAGCATGGGTAAACTTCGCGCTTGCTAAGGTTTTTCACTGAACTTACAATGGCTTTGTTTTTTACGCCCATTGTTTTTAAACGCGCTGATGTTTGGTTGCACAACTCTTGCCGGTGGGTAAGAATGATTACCTTTTGGTTGTATTGCTGTATAAAGCGTTTGGCAATTTCAGAAAATATGGTGGTTTTGCCGCCGCCGGTAGGTAACTGGTACAATAACCGTTTTTTATCGGCCGATTGCCCCATACGCTCAAACAAAGTGTTAATGTCGGCTTCCTGGTAAGGGTAAAGTTGCAGTGTATTTCGGGTTGCAGTAGTCTCACTATTCATCAAAAAGAAAACCCCGAAATCAAAGTAAGGTTTTGGACTGCCAACCGCTTAATTTTAACTCATTAGGAGTGAGGGTTAAAGTTATCGATTTATCGGTTGAGAGAGTGATTTCAAAAATCTTTTAAGGCAGAAAAAAGCCCATGCATTCAGATAATTGCATGGGCTGAGTACTATAAGCAATGTTGTTTAATAACCTACGGTGAAGCGTGCTTTTACAAACTGGTTATTCTCTACCTCGTTAATCAGAGCAACCGCTAAATCATCAACAGAAATGTCGCTTTGCCCGGCCTCGTTAAACACCGGTTGTTCGGTCCCCGTGCGGAAGACAGCGGTGCGGTTGCCGGGGTGCAGATTGATAGCCGGACTTAAAAATGTCCAATCGAGTTCTTGTTCCTGGCGCAATTCGTTCAGGTAATCGCGTGCTGCAGTGGCGCCCGGTTTATAAGCAGCCGGAAAATCAGGGGTGTCTACCAATTGTACGCCGGGTGCTATTTCCAAACTGCCAGCACCGCCTACAAATATAAACCGTTTAATACCGGCCTGCTTGGTAGCTTGCTGTATGGCACGTGCGCCCCGCAAAAAGTCGTTGTATAGGTCGGGATTAGTCCAGCCAGCATTAAATGTACTGATAACGACATCGTGCCCCGCCAGCAAATTGGCCAAAATATCGGCATTATACACATCGGCCGATTGCTTAACCAGATGTTCGTTTTCAATATCCAGCTTTTCTGGCTGGCGGGCAAAGGCGGTGACTTCGTGTCCGCGATTTAATGCTTCGGCTACCACTTTAGGGCCTACAAAACCTGTGGCTCCAATAACGGCTATTTGCATAATGTTAAATGATTTGTGGTTAAATATTTATTTGAATTGATTGCAAAATTGTTCGAGTGTTTGGTACCCCAATTGTTTAATTACGGCATCGTTGAGTTGCTTATTCAGGGTATTTAGGTGTTGGTTGATCTGTTTGCCTATCGTGCAAGCCGGGTTCGGTGTATTACGTGCCTTACCCAGTAAAGGGGCTTGTTCCACTGCTTTGTAAACGTCGGCCATGCTGATTTGCTTTGCTGGTTTAGCTAAGCTGTACCCACCGGTATGGCCTTCCTTGCTTTGAACCAATCCGGCTTTACGTAAACTGCTTAATTCTTTACGCACCAGCACCGGATTGATGTTGATACTGCCAGCCATAAAATCGGACGACAGGCTTTCACCACCGGCCGAATGCAATAATGTTAAAATATGTACAGCAATTTGGAAGCGTCCGTTCATCTGTAATTTTTTTTATTACAGTACAATTTTCGTGCTTTAAGATATTATTTCAAAGCTTTTTGCTGAGCATGACGCAAAATTTACAATACCCACCGGTTAAATCTGTTGTGAATTTGATTAGAGCCTGTATAACTTTTGTTACAGGTTAAAAGAATTTTTCTTTATTTTGTAGCCAATTGCTCAATTGTTAATATTTTAAATGAAAGTACACTTTATAGCCATTGGTGGCAGTGCTATGCATAACCTGGCTATTGCTTTAC
>CAJYSL010000281.1 GCA_913777515.1 uncultured Mucilaginibacter sp. | reverse complement strand
TCCCTCTAACCCTTCAACTCCACGCCAACCCTTGCGATTGGGAGTGCAAAAGTAGAAAAACATTCCATTTAAGTGAAAACTTTTTGTGCTATTCACTGTTTACGCGCCGTTGTAATTGAGGGTCAGGGGGATTGGTTTTGTTAGGATGCCGTTGGACTAAGCTTCACTCTGCCTTTCTTAATTGCTGAATTACCTTTATTTAGTTTTGGCACCATTGAATAAGTCATTACATAGATACCTACCTTGCTTAATTGTAGCGACTCGATCGGTAGCAAGACACTTTATCACGTACATTAAACATAAAAACAAAAGGCAGCACTTGGGATAAGGCTGCCTTTGTCAAAATCGATTAAATATTTTATTGGTAAACGCTATCGTTACCAGCGTAGTTTAAACGGATAAATTTAGCGGTGTTGGTAGTTTCTTTACCGTTAGACGTTGCGTACATTGCAAAAACACACCCCACAAATCCACCAGCGGTGTGCGTACTTAGAAACTTACCGTCCACGTTATCTTTTAGCAAATTCCATTTACCGGCTGTTGTTGCGTAATCAAAAGCATAGTTTGCTCCGTTTGCTCTGATGCGTAATTGCAGCTTTCCTTTGGGGTCGGCAGTCAAAGGTTGCTCGGTCAGCAATTCCGTTTCGCCTGCTTTACCGCTTTTGAAGAGTTGTACAACCGGGCGCTGCTGCGCATCAACTGATTTACAGATGTAATAGTAATGTTCTTCGTTCTGAAAAATAACTAAACCGGCTTTTTCATTAGTCTTATCAGTATTAAATGCTAACTCAGTATCAAAGCTGCAATTCAAGTGCTGCTGCCTTTTGGCAATAAATGCCGGGTTGCCTGTACCTGCGCAGGTTTCGGGTTTAAGTTTCATGGTCAGGCCATCTTTACCTATGGTATACCACGATGGGTCGGATATTCTTAAAAACAAAAACGAGTAATCGAGCGGCTTATTTAGGGCTACTGAATATTTAAAGTTTCCGCTTTGTGGTTGCAAGCCGGGTGTTTTATTTTCTCTAATGTTAGTGGCATAGCTGTATTGTATCTCTTTAACATCAGCGTTTATAACCGGCCACTCATCTTTCCAGGTCACCGGTGCAATGAAGGTTTCGCGACCGGTGTTATAATAATCATCTTCGTAAGGCCGTACCGCTAAAAATATAGCGTACCACTTTCCATCTGGTCCTTCTACAAAATCAGCGTGGCCAGCAGAGGTTACCGGGTCTTTGCGGTCGGCAGGTAATCCGCGTTGAGTCAGGATGGGGTTATTTTCGTAAGGAACAAAAGGACCGGTGGCAGATTTACTCCTAAATACAACTTCGGAGTGATTAACCGAAGTGCCGCCCTCGGCTGCGTACAAATAATACCAGTTACCGGCTCTCATAATATGCGGACCTTCAATCCAAACCGGCTTTTTGCTAATATCTACACCTCCGTTTACTAAAATCTGATTTTCGGCCGACGCGGTGAGTTTAATTGGGTCAAACTCGTTCATCCGGATGGTACGGTGCCCAGAGTATAATGGCTTATAATCGGGCGCATCACCATTGTAGATTACGTAGGCTTTGTCTTTGTCAAAAAACAACGATGGGTCAATCCCTCTAACCGACGGTAAAAATGAAGGATCGCTCCATGGGCCGGTCGGATTTTTGGCTGTCATTACGAAATTACCCTTGTGGTCAATTTGCGTACAGGTAATATAAAACGTACCGTTGTGATAATTGATAGCCGGCGCAAACAAGCCGCGGGTTACCCTGTCGCCCATAAAATTCATTTGCGACGGACGGTCAATCACGTTACCAATCTGTTTCCAGTTCTTGAGGTCGGTGCTGTGAAAAATTGGGATACCGGGAAAATAGGCAAAGGTAGAATTGACCAGGTAATAATCCTTCCCCACCCTGATGATGCTTGGGTCGGGGTAAAAGCCGGCCAGTATGGGGTTCACCAAACGCGTAGTTTGCGCCTGGACGAGGTTAAAGCTCAGGCAAAAGGCTGCTAATAACAGAAATGCTTTTTTAAACATAGAAGTGTATTTATTTTTTGAAAACTTGAGCGATGATTGATGTTTAGTTGGCTGTAACTCTGGCATTGCCTTGATAAGCTTTGAGACGTTCTGCTACGTCAACCATAGGCGCTATCCAAATCTGCTTTTCGTTTTGCTTTAAAAACTGCAGTAGTTTTTTATGCTTATCTAAACTAACGTTAATAGCATGCCCGCCGCCAACGCCATGAAACAGAAATACCAGGAGTGTATGACTGACCATAGCTTTTTTTACTAAATCAATTAGTTGCTCAGCCGACTCATTAGTAACAAAATAGCTGTTGATATCATCCAGGTTTACTTGCCCGGCTTGTTTTAAACCGGCTGTTACACCGCGGGCACCAGCAAAATCGTTTCTGAGCTTTGGATAAAAATAATCGTTGCCTATTTTCAAGTCTCCGCAAGGATAAGCAAAAGTCCTTTTGTCTTTACCATCGATGGCTTTGAGCAGTACATTATTGATGCGTATCTCGTCAACGGCACGGCCAACGGTATATTTACTCAAATCATGGTCGGGCGATACAAAGCTGCGTCCGGCCAGGCTGCCATCACACGGATGAAATAAAGCATGATTACCTAACTCGTGCCCGTTTTTAGCAGCCTTGCGCCACTCGTTCATGCGTTTGGCCAGCACCGGCGAAGAACCGATCAGGTAAAAAGTAGCTTTAAACTTCATGGAGTCTAATGCCGGTATCACGTTGTCTAAATCAACATCAATAGCGTCGTCATAAGTTAAAACTACAGCGCACTGCTTGTTATTCCAGACGCCTACTGACTGTGCACTTAAACTTAAATGAGCAGACATTAATATAACTGCTATAAAAACCCGTTTAATCATCATTTCCAGTACTCAAATCTACTATCAGTCTTTCTTTAGTTATTTATCGGTTCGAAAAGGTGAAGCAGGCAGACCTTCTTTATTATACAAGTTGGCTCCATCCGGATTATCAGCCCAAGCATAGCGTACATATTTTGGTTCGGCTACTTCGGGACTTGATACGACAACCTTGTCACCTTCAATTTGGGCATCGGCCCAAACAAACTGTTTATCGGCACCGGCTATCGCAAAGCGTGCAAGCTTACCTCCTTTGGCCATTAAACCAGAACCCACATTAATGAAAGAAACGACGATTTTGTTACCGGAAACAGTAGCCGACTCATACAGCGGGCCTGAGCTTACCAGCTTAGTTTCGCCATACGCCAGCTTTTCGGCTGCTAACGCTACGCGGTCGCCTACATCTTTTTTATTTAACGGGTGGATATCGTTCCACTCGCCCAAATCTATGGTTACTGCTAAAGCTGTTTTTGGAATGTCCAATATTTTTGCCTGACCTTCGCGCAAATCGGCCCACGAGCTCTCTACCGGCGAATACTCTATATCACCATAATTAGGTAACTGTATAACGATAAAAGGCAAACCGGCATTGTGCCATTGAGTACGCCAATCGCTGATTAACGCCCGCAACAACGAGTTATACTCTTTGGCGTTGCCGGTGTTCGATTCGCCCTGGTACCAAACAAAACCTTTAATTCCGTAATCAGTAGCTGGTTTTACCATAGTATTGTATAAGCCGGTTGGCTCGTTTTGCGCCGAGAAAGCAAAACCGCCCTCGCTATCGCCCATACTGCGCCTAAGCGGTTTAAACACCTGCCCTACCTTGTATAACCAATCGCCACGCAAATCAATCGAAGTAGAACCGTCGGTTAGTTCGTAACGTTTATCAGGTACAAAGCCGCCCTTGCCAAACGTGTTGGTTACACGTACCACAATAGTGTTTTTTCCGGCCTTTAATAATCCGGCAGGTACTTCGTAGCGGCGCGGCGGATACTGATAAGTGATGTTACCTACTTTTACACCGTTCACGTAAGTTTCGTCGGCATCTATAATACGGCCTACAAAAAGCTTGGCTGCTTTGCCGGCCATAGAGGCAGGCACCTCTACTTCTTTACGGAACCATACCACACCGTTAAGACCTCTTACGCCCTGGTCGGCCCAGTAACCCGGCAGCCAGAATTTATGCCAGTCGTCCGGAACGTAAGCGTTATCATACCATTTAACCTTCTCCGCTAAACCTTTATCCTGCTGAATAAACGGCCCAGAAGCCGCAGGACGTGGCTGAACAGGCCTGTTAATTTTGTTGACGAAAGCACTATCCGAAAATTGTTTTAAACGATTTGCGTAAGCAGGCAACTCGCGGTACCCATCTTTACTAATCCAGGCCTGTATAGGAGTTCCGCCCACGCTGGCATTAATGATACCAATAGGCACATGATATTTAAGATGTAGTTGTTTAGCCATAAAGTAGCTCACCGCACCAAAATTCATGATGTTGACCGGCGTAGCCGCCATCCACTTACCGGGCGGCAAGTCCTCATGTTCTTTGGTAACATCTGATGCCGTAGGAACAAAGAAATTACGTATCTGCGGATAATTGGCATTGGCTATCTCATCTGGATATCTTTCTTTTACCCGCTCCATCGGTGTAACCATGTTTGACTGTCCGGCACAAAACCATACATCTCCAATCAAGATATCTTTAAGTTGAATGCGGTTGCTGGCGTCAATAGTCATGATGTAAGGGCCACCCGCCTTTGTGGCAGGCATTTGCAGCATCCACTTACCGTCCGAACCTGTAGTGGCTTTATAAGTTTTGCCTTTAAAATTAAGCTTCAGTTTTTCGCCGGGCGAAGCCCAACCCCAAACGTTAATTTTCTGGTCGCGCTGCAGCACCATGCCATCACTTACCAATTGCGGTAACCTGACCTGGGCTGATGCCGAAAGTGCTATTATAGAAGAGAATAAGAATGGTACTATTTTAACATATTTCATAAGTATTAGGGAGCGAAAAGCGTTATTGCAGAAGCAATAAATAGTTAGTCAAAGTATATACTGGAGCAGAATTAAAAACAAAAAAGGGCTATGCATTGCATAGCCCTTTGCATTAGGCAAGGATTAATATCCGTTGTTTTGAGGATATTTAGGGCCTGTTAACACGTTGTTAATCAAATTTTGTGGAATTGGCCAACGGGCATGATAATCCTGAACATTTGGACCACCATTGGTATTGTACATTTTGTTTCTGCGTACCAACTGTTGGGTTCTAACCAAATCGTACCAACGACGTGGGTCACCATAAAATTCGCGGGTATACTCATCTAAAATTAAGTCCATACCACATAGAGAACCTGGATTGCTGGTGTTATTAGGAATAGCTAATTGGGCTAATTGGGTAGAATTTAACGTCATAGCTGCTACGTTTGCTGCATTTACGCTTGCCATATTAGTTGCTGTAACCGAGGCAGCATTTTTAGCAACCAGCGACGCATCATCAGGTGTACGATAAGCTGCACGGCGTCTGATGATGTTTAACATATCTGCTGCGGTATTGATATTGCCTAACATATAGTTAGCTTCAGCATTCATCAGGTATACCTCAGAAAAACGCATCAGTGTAATCGGACGGGTAGAAAAGTCGTTCGGCGCGGTACGTTTAGGGTCGTCAAACTTCTTCACTGTCGGGAAGATTACGTTATTAAACTGCTTAGGCGTTACAATTAAACCTTTAAAGGCATCACGACGGGCCATGGTCACGTCGGCGCTCGGCATCAGAATGGCGGTGTCGCCATCGGTTGGTTTAATATAAGCACTGGTTGATATACTAGATGTAGGTATCAGTTTATCTTTTGCAGATCCATCGCTTTTTGTTCCGGCAACCACGTTGATATTGTTACAAATCCAAAAAGTTTGGAAAGTAGCATCGTAACGGCAGTCATTTATTTGATTGGCAAAAGCAACGCTCATAGTGTAACGTACGTTGGGAGCCAACCTTACGTATGGACGGCCATTGTATACATCGCGGATCATGCCAGATTTAGTGGTAAGTCTTTGAGGAACTGCATCAATCCCGGAAATATTATCAATACCAGGACCAACATAGTTCATACGGGCAAGTACGTACAACTGATTTAAACCGTAACCGCCTGATCCTTGCAAAGTGTAACCGGTATATTGCGGGTCTGATGCACCGCCGTAATCAATGGCAAACATATTTTCTTTGCCATAATCGTTAGCTGCTTTATGCACATCATTGTAATCCTGCCATAAATCAAAACCGTAAGTACCTTTATTAGCGATTAATGATGCTGTTAAGTCAGCAGCTTTTTGAAAATCACCCGATTGCTTAACTTCACTGTAAGCCCTGGTTAAATAAACTTTGGCCAGGTAAGCGTTTGCTACAGCAGATGTTGCGGTTTTACCTACGCCACCAGCTGAGAATGGGTTAGTGGCAGAAATTGTACTTGGCAATTCGGCTGCAGCTTCGGTCAAATCTTTAATAATTAAAGAATAAATATCAGCAAGTGGCGCCGGCGCATCAGCGGTACTTGCCTGCGTGATGTACGTGGTATGTAATGGAATACCACTTTTTTGCGTTGATGTTGTACCTCCATAGGTTTGAACCAGATAGAAGTAGATGAACGCACGTAAAAATTTAGCCTGCGCGACAAATTGCGTGCGAGCGTTTACATCGGTAATATTAGTTGCGTACTGAAAAACACCATTTAAAGTGTTGATATCAACGTAAAGCGCTGTAATATCCGGTCCGTTGGATGAGTTGATACCGTTAAATGAGTTATACAAAGGCGCTGTTGTACCGGCGCTTCCGCCAGGGATATTTTCATCTGTACCGTTGTAAAAAAACACGATGCCCTCGCCAGAAAATGTACCCCTCAAATCGTTATATACGCCTGTTACTGCAGACTGTACACCGTTGGCGGTTGTAAAATATTCGGGAAATAATGATGAACGAGGCTGCTCATCCAACAATTTTTTACAACTGGTAGCCGATGTTAAAACGGCTGCTGTTGCTATAATGATGCTTGCTTTATTTAAAATCTTCATGTTTGTTAATTTTTAGAAGCGTGCGTTAATACCAAAGATAAAATCGCGAGTAGTGGTGCCGGCATTGATTGCCAAACCACGATAATTAGCAAAGTTGCCATCCTGACCACCTAAGTTACCGCTAGTAGATGAGTTAATTACCTGCTGGTTATAAACTGACTCCGGATCGGTTACAGAGAAGCTATGGTGCATGATTGGCGCGTAAATAATAAACGGATTGGTTACGTTAGCATACACCCTTAATGAACTCATTCCTAACCTCTTAGTAATTCCTGCTGGCAAATTGTAGCCCAGATTTATACTTTTTGCGCGGATAAATGAGCCGTCGTAGTACTGCAGTGTAGAATAGTAGCTGCCTTGTGTTTGCGCATTCGGCATCGGGAATGCATTGGTCGGGTTGCTTGGCGTCCAGTAATCAATGTAAGGCTGATTATGACGACCAAGGTTGAGGTATTGCCATCCTACGTATGCTGAGTTTGCCGATGATACATAAGGAACTACAGTAGTAAACTTCATTCTGCCCTGAATAACGATGCTTAAATCGAAATTTTTGTAAGCAAAACGGTTAGTCATACCAAATGAGTATTTAGGCTGGAAGTTACCGATAATTTGGTTATCACTAGCGTCAATTTTGCCGTCACCGTTTAAGTCCTGTACGCGGATTTGACCAGGGTACTGTGCGGTACCAGGTTGACCATTAACTGGCAAATAAACTACCGGATTGTTTGGACGTGTTTTGGTGTCCAAGCCCGGAGAGTCTCCGATTTGCCAGATACCGATTTTTCTTACGTCGTAGATAACACTTAAAGGTTGTCCAACAAACTGTCCGGCACCGATATTGAACTGGGCACCGTTTGGCAGTTCTTCGATACGCTCGCGGCTAAACGACATGTTGTAATCTGTTGACCAGGTAAAGCCACCCAAGTTTTGGATGTTTACACTGCTCAAGGTAATTTCTAAACCCTTGTTTGACGACGTACCCAGGTTTGATGTTTGTGAGAACGCGCCATTGGTTACCGGTAATTGGTTTGGTAAGATGATACCGGTAGTACGTTGTTTATAAACCTCTACCGAACCGGTAATTCTGTTTTTAAGAACACCGAAGTCTAACGCCAAGTTATACTCGTGCGTTCTTTGCCAGGTTAAGGTGGGGTTAGTTAGTGTGGTTACACGAACGCCCTGAGCATTACCTGCTGATGAACCGCCATACTGGTATTTTGACGAACCTAAAGGACCTAAAGTTGCATATGGGTTAATGGTACTGGTTGTTGATGTGATACCGTAACCGGCACGTAATTTTAAGTTATCGATGAAAGAATAACGTTTGATGAAATCTTCGTTGCTCAATACCCAGCCTAAACCTACAGAAGGATAGGTAGTGTATTTGTTGCCAGAAGCTAAAGCAGAGTTGCCATCGGTAGTGATAGATGCTGTTAAATCATACTTGTTATCAAAAGCATAGTTTAAACGACCGATGTAAGAAATTAGTCCCTGCTCAGAATAAAAGCCGCTTACCCCCGCAATGGTGTTAGCCAAACCAAGGTTGTTGTTACGAACGGCATCAAACGGAATGCCCACACCATCAATTCTAGAGTTTTCAGTGTGCGCCTTTTCATTTCTGAAAACAGCAACAAAGTTAACACGGTGTTTTTGAGCAAAAGTATTATCATAAGTTAATAAATGCTCTTGTGACAAACGATAAGAGTAGTTATTGATTGTACTTGCTGTAGTACGAGCAGCATTTACGATGTCAACGTTGTTGATACCACGGTATAAGCCTTGTAACGACTGAGAAAAGTTGTAGTTTAAGGTATAACGGTATTTTAAGTGGTCAACCGGAGAAACCTCACCATACACAATATCATTGTGAATAAACCCGCGGGTGTAATCATAATACTGATCCGGGTTTTTACCAGGAAGCAATGGGTTTAAGAATGTAGCATCAATCTGGTCTGATTGAGGCGTTGGATTGATACTTCCGTCGGGCAAATAAGGATAAGTAAGCGGGCTAATATAACGGGCGCTTAATAACTGATCGCCACCACCAGCATTAATCAGACGAACGGTTGTTAAAGTGGTTAAGCCAAACTTCAAATATTTATTAACCTTATGATCTAACGTTGCATTTAAAGAAATACGCTTAGTATCATTATTAGGCTGCAGCGTAGTGTTTAAACGGTAACCGCCACCAACGGTAAACTGAGTTCTTTCTGTTCCGCTGCTTACACGCAAACTTTGATCCCATATCATTGATGGTTTGATCAATAATTTTACATAATCAGTGCTTACACCTTCGGCTAAAGCTTGTCTCTCTATGGCAGTTAGTGCGTAAGGGTTAGACGGGGTGTTGTTAGAGTAACCTTGCAAAATGGCCCCCTGTAATGCGTCGTTTTGTAATTGAGCAAACTCTTGCCCGTTCAGCATCCTGAAGTTGCCTTGCAATTTGCTTACACCTACATAACTATCATACGCAGTAACCGTTTGTCCTACTCTACCGCGGTTGGTGGTAATTAATAATACACCACCTGATGCACGAGAACCATAAATGGCAGTTGCTGAAGCACCTTTTAATACGTCGATACTTTTAATATCGCTTGGATTGATGTTTTCGATAGAGTTATAGTATGGCTGACCATCCAATACAATCAGTGGACCGTCTACACCTGGCGCAGCTCCGATAGTACGGTTACCCCTTACCGAGATAATTGGACCGCTGCTGCCGTTAACGATGTCGACACCAGCTACACGGCCTTTTAACTGTTCAACAAAGTTAGATGCTGGAATCTCTTGCAAAGTTTTAGCGTCAACGCTCACAACCGTACCGGTTACATC
>CAJYSL010000280.1 GCA_913777515.1 uncultured Mucilaginibacter sp. | reverse complement strand
CGGTCTATTTTACGCACCTCGCGGGTTCCGCCGTAATAGCCGTCGCCCCCGTTGGCGCCATCGTGCCAGGATGCAAAAAGTTTGCCGTAACGGGTATATAGTTCCTTTAACTGGTTTCGGTAAATCTCCACATATTTGGCCTGACCATAATAGGCGTTGTTGCGGTCCCAGGGCGAGCAGTATAAACCCAGTTGCATACCCAGCTTTTGGCAGGCCAACTGGTATTCTTTCACCATATCGCCTTTGCCGTTGCGCCAATTGCTTTTGCTGATGTTATGCTCGGTAGTTTGTGTAGGCCACAAGCACAAACCATCATGGTGCTTAGCTACCACCACTACGCCCTTAAAACCACCGGCTTTGGCTGCGCCAACAATTTGCGCTGCATCAAACTTAACCGGGTTAACCAGTTTAGGGTCTTCATCGCCGTAGCCCCACTCTTTGTTGGTATACGTATCCACCCCGAAATGGATGATGCAATACATCTCCATCTGGTGCCAGTTAAGCTGCGCCGGGGTGGGCAATACGCCATAAGGCACCGGGGCAGTTTGCCCCATTCCAGTAACCGAACGGGCTGCCAATGCAGCCAACAAAAGCCACTTTTTCATACCGGATTAATGTTTAAGCCAGCTTGGCGGCACGTTTTGCAACGGCGAGCCGTTTACGCTGTATTTAAGTTTGAGCGTATAACCGCCGCCACCTTCTACAAAATTAAGTTCTACAGGCTGCAAGCCTTTTTTCAGGGCTACCTGTCCGCTTTTTTCGATAGGTGCATGCCAGCCATCGTTATCAACTACGTTGCGGTTGGCAACTTTGAGGATACCGCCATCATCGCAGGTTAAATAAAAACTGTAAATACCATCCTGAGGAATGTCAAAATATCCCTGGTAACGCAGGCCAAAGCTCGGTGCGGTTGCGGCTTTGGGTACTGTTAAACTATCCACCACCAAAGTTTCTTTAGCCGGGTTACCTGCCATCAGTGTGGCGCTTTTGTACTCGCCGGGATAATAGCTGCAAAGCAAACCATTTTTAACACCCGCTTTTACTACCGGTGTGGCCAGGCTTTGCTGGTTGTAATGCAGGTTGTATAAATCGCCGGCTACCCCGTTAGGCTTAAAGGCAGCCAGGCGGATATAACTTGTTTTGGTAATAGTTAAAGGTGATGTTAACTCAGGCGATTTAACGGTAGGCACACTGCCATCCGTAGTGTAATGAATGGTGGTATTGGGCAGCGGCTTTTTAAGGCTAAGCACTGTTTTATCTAAAAATACGCTTTGCTCTACCAAACCGTCAAAATCGGGCAGGCGATAGTTTACATAGAGGTTATCTAATCGCTGGTATTGGCGGGTAAGCCTTGTAAGATAAGAGTTGTAGTTATGATTACGGCTCCATAAGTTTTCGGCCAGGGCAGTCATGCGGGGCATGTACATGTAGTCGGCCCGGCTTTCAGATGGTACATACTCCGTCCATAAGTTGGCTTGTGCACCAATGATGCCTTTGGCTTCGGCATCTGTTAGCCCTTTAGGTATAGGGTTAAAATGATATACATTGTCGATAGAGTTACGGTCGGGCGGTGTATCAAAATACAAGGGATTACCCGGCGACATCACCACCTGGTTGCCGTTTTTAGCCGCTTCTACCGGTGCCTTGGGCACCCATACACGCCAGTACATAACCAATGCAGTCGGACTGATACCGCCTTCCAGTATCTCGTCCCAACCAATCAGTTTGCGGCCTTTGGAGTTGAAATACTTTTCCATCCGGTTGATGAAGTAGGCTTGCAGACCGGCCAAATCTTTGATGCCTTCTTTTTGCATAAAAGCTTTGCAGGCTTCAGATTTACCCCAGTCGGTACGGTCAACCTCATCACCACCAATGTGGATGTATTTAGACGGGAATATTTGCATAATTTCGTCAAATACATTTTGGGCAAACTCAAAGGTACTTTCGTTACAAGGGCAAATGGGTTTAGTAAACACCCTGCCCCATGAGTTTTCGCCGTTGCAGGTTAAAAACGGATATGAATTAATGGCCGCCATCATGTGGCCGGGCATATCAATTTCGGGAATAATATCAATATGACGGGCCAGCGCGTAGGCTACCACATCTTTCATCTGCGCCTGGGTGTAAAAGCCGCCATAAATCGTTTTACCATTTTTTTGAACGATATGCTTAGGGTCAATCACAAAGTCGGGGTTATCGGCGGCCCGTTTCATGCATACCGAATCCTGGTTATTGAAAGTGCGCCAGGCACCTTCTTCGGTAAGTTTAGGATACTTTTTTATCTCGATGCGCCATCCCTGGTCGTCGGTAAGGTGTAAATGGAATTTATTGAATTTATATAATGCCAGCAGGTCGATGAACTTTTTAAGATAGTCCACCGAAAAAAAGTGACGCGACACATCCAAATGCATACCGCGCCAGGCATATACCGGTTCATCCTCGATGGTTAGCGCTTGTAAAGATAATTGGGAAGGTAGTGCCTGCTGCTTGTCTTCAATACCTGCAGGTAATAGCTGACGGATAGTTTGAATGGCCCTGAAAGCGCCAGCTCCATCTTTAGCTTTAATCACTACATGCTGCGGCGTAATTTGCAGGCGATAACCTTCTTCGGCCGACAGGGTTGGGTCGTCTACCAGTTGTATGGCATTTTTAGATGTCGTATTTTCGCTGCTTTTTACAGTGAGTTTGTTGTGCAGCATCTCGTTCAACAGTGCAGCCTCGGGTTTAAATTTGTTGCCCGGTGTGGTAATTACAGTTTGTGGGTTAATTACAAACAGTCCCGTACCGGCAGTAAGCGTTTGCGGATAAGGCACCAGCGGAAAGCGCGAAGACACGTCCTGCGCCTTTACTTTGCTCACACCGGTAAATATTATCACCAGCGCCAACGCTACATTACCACTCCATCTATTTTTCATATTTAGGTATATCATTGCCTGTAAAATTTACATTTTTTGGTCTAAAACAGCGTGGTCTGTAGCTTGCAGCGTTTGGTGACCACCCTTCAGCTCGTCAAACACCACCACTTCATTCTCTCCCTTTTTAAGCCAGCCCGCCGGTACATACAAAGTTTGCTGCGGACCAATCTGCCAGTATTTGCCCAGGTTACGCCCGTTTAAAAACACAAAGCCTTTTCCAAACTGGCTCATGTTCAGGTAAGTATCTGCCAGTTTATTTAGGCTGAACGTACCCTTAAATAAGGTGGGATGCGTTGCTGTAACCGGCTGAGTTTTGTAAGCAAATCCGGTTAAATCAGAAAATGGCAAACGGTACATCTGCCAGTTGAAAACCTCTTTGCCATCTAACATGACGGCTTGGGTAATACCATGACGGTTATCGGCCAGGTAAGGCCCGTAGTTAATCCGGCCGTTGTTTTCCACCAGTATATCCAGTGTAGCGTTCGCCGGCACGTTGCTCAACAGTAAAGAGTTTTGTTTTAAGCGACGGTCGAGAGTGGCTGTCTGCTTACCGTTGAGGTATACGATGGCGTAATCTCTCAGGTCTTTTAACTTTAACAAACCGTTGTTGCTTATGCGGGTACGGTAAAGCACAAAGCCATAAGCCTGGTCTAAATCCTCAAAGCACATTGGCTTTTTGGCGGCAACCGGCTTAGGTAAGTTGCTAAATACATCAGCGTAAGCACTCAGTTTAATATTGCTGATGGCCATAGCTGGCTTTTTAGCAGGCACTTCCGGTAATTTTTGCCCGGCAGGTAAATGTTTGGCAATAACCTCCCGGAATTTATAGTATTTATCGGTGGCGTTACCAGCCTCATCCAAAGGGGCATCGTAATCATAACTGGATACCTGCGGTGCGTAAGGTTCGTTTCTGCCCATATTGGCTCCGTTCATAAAACCGCGGGTTGTACCACCATGAAACATGTACATATTAATGGATATGCCTGCCCCCAAAATCTGGTCGAGTGTTTTTGCGGCCTGCACGGCATCCGTACGGGCATGTTTATCGCCCCAATGGTCGAACCAGCCCGGATACCACTCGGCTATATAATACGGCCCTTTGCCGTTGTGATATTTGTTAATCAACTCTTTCACCTTAGCCGGGTCTTCCAAACCATTTACGGCGGGCAGGTAACCGGGCAGGTAGCCTCTGGGCATTTGCGTTTCGCCATCGCAGGTAAATAGCACACCGTCAAAACCGGCATCGCGGAAAATCTTACGGTTGATGTCGAGATAGTTTTTATCGTCGCTGTAAGAGCCATATTCATTTTCAATCTGTACCAGCAAAATGTTGCCGCCATGCGTTACCTGCAATGGCACCAGTTGCTTAGCCAGATGATTAATGTAATTGGTGTAGGCCGATAAAAATTGAGGGTCGGTACTCCTTACCTTCAAAGTACTATCTTTAAGCAGCCACCAGGGGTAACCGCCAAATTCCCACTCAGCGCAGGCATAGGGGCTTGGCCGCAGCACTACCCACAAACCTTCTTCCTGGGCCATTTTTACAAAGGCAGCAATATCATTGTTACCGGTAAAATCATACTTTCCTTTTACAGGCTCGTGGGCATTCCAGAAAACGTAGGTTCCTATGGTATTCAGGCCCATGGCTTTGGCCATTTTCATGCGGTCGCGCCAGTACTCGCGCGGAATGCGGGCGCAATGCATTTCGCCCGATATCATTTGCAGCGGCTTGCCATCCAACATAAAGTCGGTATCGCCTAAGGCAAAGGTGTGCTTAGTTTGCGCCTGCGCACCCAAAGTGCCTGCCATCAACAGTATACCACTTACTACAGAAACCAGTTTATTAACAGATGCCTTCACTCTACAAAATTTAGCTGTTTAACAATTGTGGTTTTTGCTGGTAAGTTTTCCATAAAAACTCCCCAAAAATGGTGTTGGCCCACGCAAACCAGCTGCGGGTGAAGTCGGCAGGGTTGTTTTTATTAAACGACTCGTGCATAAAACCTTTGCCGGCATGGGTAGCCAGCAACATTTTGATACAGTTTTTAATCTCCTGGTCGTCGGTACTGGTTAAGCCCCGGCTAATGATGCTCAACGGCCATATCATACCATCCTTACCTACGTGCGGACCACCAATACCTTCGGCAATGGCGCTTTTATAGAAATACGGGTTGTATTCTGACAGCGCAAACTTGCGGGTATTTTGATAGATAGGGTCTGATGCCGATACAGCATCCAGGTAAGGCAGCGCCAGTAAACTCGGGATGTTGGCATCATCCATCATGTTGGCATTGCCCAAGCCATCAACTTCAAAAGCGTATATTTTACCTGCATACGGGTGATTAACAATACCGTGTTTTTGTATCGCCTGCTCAACCTCGGTGGCCAGACTTAGTAGCTCGGCTGCCAGCGGGCTTTCGTTCAAAGTCTTTAATATCTCAGCGGTTTGCTTTAAGCTTACCACGGCAAAAAAGTTAGACGGAATTAAATATGGATAAATGGTGGCATCATCACTCGGACGGAACATGGAACAAATTAAGCCGTTAGGCTTTGCCGGAAAACCGTAGCCATCCATCGGCAAGGTATCGGTAGGCTTATTGGTATCACGCTGAAAGTGATAGCTACCCCGGCTGGTTTTGCGTTGCTGCTCTTTAAACGTGCTTAGTATTAACCTTACGCCTTCTTTCCAATGCTCATCAAAAGGTTTGGTATCTCCGGTATTCTTCCAGTAATGGTAAGATAAGCGCAGCGGGTAGCACAACGAGTCAATTTCCCATTTACGTTCGTGCACACCGGGCTTCATGTCGGTATGGTCGGTCTTCCATTCACTTTCTTTATTCTCGTCTTTATAAAAAGCGTTGGCGTAAGGGTCTTTGTGAATGCATTGCATCTGCCGGTTAAGTACACCGGCTACCATTTGCTGCAGCTTTTTATCTTTTTTTATGAAGGTTAAGTACGGCCAGACTTGTGCAGAACTGTCGCGCAACCACATGGCATCAATATCACCGGTGATAACATACGTATCTGGCTTGCCATCGCTTACCGAATAAAATACGGTAGTATCCAGCGTGTTCGGAAAGCAGTTCTCAAACATCCAAGCCAGTTCTTTATTAGTTACTTTGGTTTTAAACTGTTTAATGGCATCCTCAACAACCGTGCTGGTAAAATTACGCTTACCTACAGGCGGACGCAGGCTTACGCGCTCATCAAAAGCAGCCAAAACGGTTTTATTTACAAATACTCCGGCAGTTAGTAATCCTGCATTACGGATAAAAGCACTTCTTTTCATTTACAGGTTTTATTGGTTGGTTAAATGCAGGGTGGTTAGCTCTGCGCTTAAACTTATGCTTTGGCCAAGCCTGCCTTATGACCTTTTATACCGTAGTAAAGTATAAAGGCATAGCACGGGAACATGAGCCAGTAAGCATGTGTTGGATTAAAAATATCAGACAAATAGCCATAGCAAAGCGGCAGCAATGCACCACCGGCAATGGCCATAATCATCATAGACGAACCGGCTTTGGTAAACCTGCCCAAACCGGCAATGGCCAATGGCCAGATGGCCGGCCATAACAGTGAGTTAGATAAACCCAGCAACGCCACAAAAAATACAGATACATAACCGGTTGTAAATACGGCGCCGAGCGTGAAAATGAGCCCCGAAACAGCAGAAACTTTTAAGGCGCTTTGCTGCGAAAAATATTTAGGGATACAAATGATACCGGCTATATACCCCGCTATCATGAACAACAGTGTACAAGTAGTAAAAAACTTTGCTGTTGATAACGGCACACCCTGACTTGCACCATAGCTGATAATCGAATCGCCGGCTAAAACCTCTACTCCTACGTATAAAAACAAGGTAAATACCCCTAACAGCAAGTGCGGAAACTGGAATACGCTGGTTTTATTGGTGTTGTTGAGTGCGGTTTGCTCATCCTCTTTATCAGTATCAATCTCAGGCAAGTTTGAAAACAAAATAAACAATGCCAATAAGGCCAATACGGCAATGATGACTACGTAAGGCCATATTACCCGGCTGGCCAGCTGGTTTAATTCTGCAGCTTTTTGCTGAACGGGCATTTGCAACAAGCGGGCTTTTAGCGCATCGGTATCTTTTAGGGTGATGGCACCTAATACGATAGGCGCGATAGCACCGGCAATTTTATTACATATACCCATAATACTGATACGCTTGGCCGCGCTTTCGATAGGCCCCAGTATGGTAATGTATGGGTTAGAGGCGGTTTGCAAAACAGCCAAGCCTGTACCCTGCACAAATAAACCCAGTAAAAACATCATGTAAGTACGGGATAATGCTGCGGGTATAAACAGCAAAGCGCCTACTGCCATAATGCCCAAACCTACCGCCATTCCTTTTTTAAATCCTGTTTTTTTAAGCAACCAGGCTGATGGCACGGCCATCACCAGGTAAGAGATATAAAAAGCAAAGGCAACCAGGTACGACTCAAAGTTATTTAACTCACAAGCCAGTTTGAGGTACGGAATTAATACGGAGTTCATCCAGGTTACAAAACCGAACACAAAAAACAAGGCACCAATAATTAATATGGCATTACTGCTTTTGGCTGGTTTGGTATCGGCGGGGGCTATAGCAACATCGGCAACAGTACTCATGGCAAAATATTGAAGGTTTAATTAGGGGAAAGGGAGAAAGAAGCTGCGGGCGGGTTGCCCGCAGCTGTATTATTTTTAGAATTGGTAGCGCACAAACGCTTCCATAGCCTCGTACTCGGCTAAGCCAAGTTCGTTATAGTTAGAGGCAGTTTCGCGGTTACGGTCTTCGGCACGTACCCAAAACTCGCGCGCGTCATCACCCGGGAATACCGGCGTATCTTTTTGCGACTGGTGCTTGAAGATAGCATAACGTTTGCGCAATACCTCTTGCGGAGAAAGCGGAACCGCCATTTCAATTTCGTGGGTCTCAAACTCGTGCCAGGCGCCACGGTACAGCCACAACCAGCAGTCTTTAACCCACTCCTCAGTTTCTTTTAAACGTTTTAGCGCTTCTAAAATAATATTGAAGCAAACAACGTGTGTGCCATGCGGGTCGGCAAAATCACCTGCTGCAAAAACCTGGTGCGGTTTAACGGCCTGCAGCAATTCCATCGTTAAACGAACATCCTCCTCGCCTACGGCATTTTTTTGTGTTTTACCCGATTCATAAAACGGCAGTGCCATAAAATGAATATGGTCATCAGGCAATCCGGCAAAACGCGCGCCGGCAATAGCTTCAGTTTTACGGATGAAGCCTTTTACATTTCTTATTTCCTGGGTGTCTACCTGGTTAGGGCGTTTTTTCTCCAAAAAGCTGCGCATGTCTTCGTAAATACCACTCAGTTTGCCGGCATCTTCGCCAATGCTTTTGTTAAAGTCAATAGCAAACTCCATGTAACGCAATACATCGTCATCCCAAACAGCAGTGTTACCTGAGGTTTGGTAAGCCACGTGTACATCGTGCCCCTGATCAACCAAACGGATGAAAGTACCACCCATCGAAATTACGTCGTCGTCAGGGTGAGGTGAAAACACTATAGAGCGTTTTTTGGCAGGGTTAGCACGCTCCGGACGCTGACTATCATCGGCATTTGGTTTGCCACCCGGCCAACCGGTGATGGTATGCTGTAAACGATTAAATATATCAATGTTGATGTTGTAAACCGGCCCCTGCTCAACTGCCAACTGTGCCATACCATGGCTATTGTAGTCTTCTTCTGTAAGTTTAAGTACCGGTTTTTTAAGCGTTGTGGCCAGCCAGATAACCGCTTTTTTCTTCAACTCGTTGGTCCATACACAATCTTTTACTAACCACGGCGTATCAAAACGAGTCAGGTCTGATGCGGCGCCTTCATCCAGTACAAACTCCACATGGTCAGACAATTGCAGGTAAGTAGCCGGCACTTCGCCCGAAATTTCGCCCTCTACTGCTTTTTTAATAATGGCAGCTTTACGCTGGCTCCAGGCCATCAGTATAATTTCGCGGGCTTTAAAGATGGTACCGATACCCATGGTGATGGCTTTGGTAGGTACGTTTTCTTTACCGCCAAAATCGCGCGAGGCATCGCTACGGGTCAGGTCATCCAGGGTTACCATACGGGTACCTGAGTTAGGTGCCGAGCCCGGCTCGTTAAAACCAATGTGACCGGTACGGCCAATACCTAATATTTGCAGGTCTAAACCACCTAAATCTTCAATCTGGCGTTCGTATTCTATACAAAAAGCCGTTACCGCATCTTTGTCTAAAGTACCATCCGGGATATGAACGTTGTTTTTGTCAATATCGATGTGATTGAACAGGTTTTCGTTCATGAAGGTCACATAGCTTTGTGCAGAATCCGGCTGCATCGGGTAGTACTCATCCAGGTTAAAGGTGATTACATTTTTGAAGCTTAAGCCCTCTTCGCGGTGTAGTCTCACCAGTTCCTGGTATACCCCAACCGGCGTAACACCGGTGGCCAGGCCTAATACAGCCGGTTTACCGGTTTCCTGTTTACTTTTAATCAGGCCGGCAATTCTTTGCGCTACCCGTTTAGAAGCTTCTTTCTGGTTTGGATAAACATTTACCGGAAGTTTCTCATACCGGGTTTCTTCTAAAAGATTTAAACGTGCCATATAAAATCGTATATCT
>CAJYSL010000279.1 GCA_913777515.1 uncultured Mucilaginibacter sp. | reverse complement strand
TATTTATTATTATAGGCAATGCCGGTTTTTTGCGACCGCATTGGTTTACCACAACTGCCTAACAACAATCCCACACATCCTAATAATAAAGCAGATTGAGTAAAATGCTTAATCATATTTAAAAAATTAGTAAGTAAAAATAATAAATCTCCTTAGACGGTAATTTATTTAAAGTAAATTAATTAAAGTTTAGCGATCAGGCTGTTTAACGGTTTCGCAGCCGTCTAAGTTACGTATTATTTAAAAATAACGACATTTTGTATCGGTTAGAAAAAACGGTTTTAAGGTAGAGTTTTTATAGTCGTTTTTTTGAAAAAAATAGAGCTATTTTGCAGTAATGAAATTTAGAAAGCTTAAAGCTTTAACCTTTGCCTTATTCGCCACGCCGGCAGCGCTTTTAGCGCAAGGTACAGTAGGTAACACCGGTACCAGTACTAATGGTAGCAGTGCCGGTGGTATTAACACTGCGGTTCCGTTTTTAACCATAGCGCCCGATTCGCGCTCCGGTGCCATGGGCGATGCCGGTGTAGCACTCTCGCCCGATGCCAATGCCAGTTACTGGAATGCCTCAAAGCTTGCTTTTATTGACGGACAGGATAACGTGTCGCTTTCTTACAGTCCCTGGCTGCGCAATTTGGTATCGGACGTAAACCTCGCTTATTTAAGTTATGCCCACCGGGTAGATAACCGTAATACGCTGAGCCTTTCGTTGCGTTACTTTAATTTGGGTAACATCCAACTGATTGACGTAAACCAAAACGACCAGGGCACGTACCGCCCCGCAGAGTTCTCGATAGATGGTGCTTTTGCCCGCAAGTTCGGTCAAAATTTTTCATTAGGATTGTCAGTAAGATACATTCATTCTAACCTGAGCACGGGCAACGTATATAATGGGCAGCAGGGTAAAGCCGGTAATGCGCTGGCTACAGATGTTTCTGCCTTTTATCAAAAAACTACTCAGCAATTTGGTAAAGATGCGCTGCTGGCTTTCGGGGTTAATTTTTCGAACATCGGTACCAAAATGAGTTTTGTAGAAAACGGGCCGAGCTACTTTTTACCGTCAAATCTCCGTATTGGCGCTGCCGATACCTGGTACCTGGACAATGCCAACCAGTTTACCCTTACGCTCGATTTAAATAAACTTTTAGTGCCTACGCCGCCTATCCGCGACAGTAAAGGAAACATAGTGCGTGGTTACGATGATAACCGCTCGGTACCAGCCGGGGTATTCGGTTCGTTTGCAGATGCACCCGGCGGTGTAAGCGAGGAGTTAAAAGAAATCAGTTACGCTGGTGGCGCCGAATATGGCTACAACAAACGGTTTTTTGTAAGAGCCGGCTATTTTTATGAGAATCCAACTAAGGGTAACCGGCAATATGCCACCATTGGCGCAGGTTTTAAGTATGATATTTTTAATCTGGATTTGGCTTACCTGATTGCATCCCAGCAAAAAAGTGCCCTGGCCAATACCCTGCGTTTTACGCTAAGTGTTAACTTTGACCGCAAATAACACCATGAGTAAAATACGCGTAGGCTTTGGTTTTGATGTGCACCAGCTAAAAGAAGGGCATCCGTTTGTAATGGGAGGGGTTACCCTGCCGCATCATGCCGGTGCTTTTGGGCACTCGGATGCCGATGTCATCGTGCATGCCATTTGCGATGCATTGCTGGGTGCTGCTAACCTGCGCGACATTGGCTATCACTTCTCGAACAAAGACGAACGGTGGCGGGGCATCAGCAGTTTAATTTTACTGCAACACGTGGTAGAATTGTTAAATGAAAAAGGCTGGCAAATTGGCAACATCGACGCCATGATTTGCCTCGAGGCGCCGAAAATCAATCCTCACATCCCGCAGATGAAAGAAAAAATTGCGGAAGCTGCCGGTATCACCGACGAGGATATTTCTATCAAAGCAACCACCAATGAGCAGATGGGCTTTATCGGGCGCGAAGAAGGAGTAGTGGCTTACGCCGTATGCCTGATTGAAAAATCAGCGTAAAAGGTACTAAAGAAACTAACCTATAAAATCTGATAAACTCAGGAACGCAGTTTGCCTGGGTCGATGTCCGAAAAATCGACGCCGCATTTGCAGTTAGAACCGCAACCCTTTTTAGCGGCAAAACTTTTATAGATCAAACGGCCTACGTAAAATACGGCTGCCGCAAATATGATGGCAATGGCTATTGTTTGAAAATTCATGTCGCAAAATTAAGCATTGTTATATACTATATACGTAGCAAACCGCTGTTTAGTCTGTAAAGTTTACTTTGGCGTGAATGCTTTGACAGATTTGTAATGAGTTGGTTCATCGCTGTTAGTAATGAGTATGTGGCTGGTATAAAATGCTGCTTGTAGGCACTAATATGGGTTTTGCAAGCGGTCAAATCATTAACAAAAATGCACTGTACAAACGGTGTTTATGCCTAATATTCAAATAATTGTAAAAAGCTTCCAAAGCTTTAAAATGCAATAATTTAAGCGTATCTTTGCGCAAAATTCAAGAGGCATATTTCATGCAAAATCAAATTCGTAATATTGCTATTATAGCACACGTTGACCACGGTAAAACTACATTGGTTGATAAAATCCTTCATAGCTGCGCTATTTT
>CAJYSL010000278.1 GCA_913777515.1 uncultured Mucilaginibacter sp. | reverse complement strand
TTTGATCAGGCTTTGCAGGGCCGTGCTCCGGGCGTACTGGTACAAGCCAGTTCGGGCCAGCCGGGCGCTGCTGCCAATATTGTGATACGTGGTCGCGGTACCATTCTAGGCTCAACCAACCCGTTATATATTATGGACGGCATCGAGATTACCGCTGCCGATTTTGCCACGATCAACACGCAGGACATTGCTGCCGTTACCATCTTAAAAGATGCACTAGCTACAGCCCAATACGGCTCCAGAGGTGCCAACGGCGTTGTAGTGATATCTACCAAACAAGGGCGCAACGGCCGGCCAATTGTGCAATACGATGCGCAGTTTGGCCGCTCTACGGCTCCCGACAGCAAGGTAACCTTGATGAACGCTAACCAGAAGCTTGATTATGAGCTGGCCAACGGCAACCCCAACGGCTGGACTGACAGCGAAATTTCCGCTCTAAGGAAAGTGAACACCGACTGGAAGGATGTTATCTTTAAAACCGGCATCACCAAAAGCCATAATATTTCGGTGTCGGGCGGTGTCGACAAAACCAGGTATTTTGTGTCAGGTAGCTTGTTCGATCAGTCGGGCACGGTGCTTACCACCCGGTTAAAACGCTACAACGGCCGCGTAAACTTAACAAGCGGCACCCAGGATTTTGATTTTGGCTTGAACTCTACCTACGGTTACTCAAACTTTACCAATACCAGCGAAGGTAACACCGTCAATGCCTCGCCTTTAAACGCCATCCGATGGATTAACCCGTACTTAACGCCGTACAACCCCGATGGCAGTTACACGCAAAGTATTACCGGTCAGCCTAATCCGCTGCCCAATCTTATTGAAAACAGTAACCTTCGCGGTCAGTTAAAACTGGTAGGTAACGTATACGCAGTTTATCACGTGCCGGTAGTAAAAGGGCTTTATGCCAAAATAAACGGCGGTGTGGATTATACTTCTAATGAAATCACCGTTTATAATTCGCCATTAAGCACCGTGGGTAGCGCGCTACCAGGTGGCCGCGGCTCGTTAACACGTGGCTATGGTAAACTTACCCGTTACACCTTAACTTCTTCTATTGAGTACGATAAAAAAATTGGTTACGACCATCATATTTCGGCTACCTTATTTAACGAGATAGTGAGCGCCAATAGCAACAGCTTTAGGTTTACGGGTTATGGCCTGGGTGGCGCATTCGATAATGAGTCGGGCATTACTCCCGGCACTTCAACCAACAACTTTATACCTGTACTGGCCGGTGGTGGCGGTTCCGACCCGATGAATTCATCAGCATTACTGGGTCCCAATGCACTTTTATCATACTTTGCCAACGTAAA
The DNA here is from genome assembly GCA_913777515.1 of uncultured Mucilaginibacter sp. Lineage (GTDB taxonomy): Bacteria > Bacteroidota > Bacteroidia > Sphingobacteriales > Sphingobacteriaceae > Mucilaginibacter. The sequence continues at coordinate 3,756 of CAJYSL010000278.1, read as the reverse complement.
GTATAATTATAAAGAACGTTATTTTGTAGAAAGCTATCTTAGAAGAGACGGCTCGTCGCGGTTTGGTTCAGACCGCCGTTATGCCAACTTTGGTTCGGTGGGCGTAAGCTGGATAGCCTCCAGTGAAGATTTTTTTGCGCCAATCAAAAATATATTTAGTGACTTAAAATTAAAAGCCAGCTACGGTTCGGCAGGTAATCAGCCCGTAACGGCCGACTTTTTACCAAGAGAATTGTATGGGCGCGCTGTATACAATGGTGTAAGTGGATTGGTACAAAGCCAGTTGACCAATCCCGAACTACAATGGGAACGACGCACTACTTTTAACACCGGACTGGAATTCACTGCCTGGAATGGCCGCATAGGCGGTAGTTTTGATTATTACAATGCGCTTACCTCTAACCTGCTGCTCAATCAGCAACTATCCAGAACGGGTGGCCGCAGCTCGCTCATTGCTAACAGCGGCAAACTTCGCAACTCGGGCATCGAGGCATCATTGAACGTTGATGTACTGAAGCTAAAAGATTTTGACTGGAACATTTTTGCCAATTTCACTTACAACAAAAGCAAAATTGAGGCGCTGTTGCCTAACCAAAATGAAATTGTTGACGGCATTTACATCAATCGTGTAGGCGAAAAACAAAACCAACTATACCTGGTGAGATATGTGGGTGTAAACCCGGCTAATGGTAATTCTATTTACCTGGATAAAAACGGCAATCCTACCGAAACTTACAGCAGCAATAACCGCGTGCTGGTAGGCTCGACCGAGGTACCCTATTTTGGAGGTTTTGGAAGTTCTATAAGCTATAAAGGTTTTGAAGCAAGTGCATTTTTCAGCTTCGTAAAAGGGAACAAGTTGTTTAACTATGACCGCAGTAATGTTGAATACCCTTACGCAGCCGATAACCTGAGTGCCGACCTGCTGCGCGAATGGCGTACACCGGGCCAGGTTACCGATATACCTAACCCCAACGCCGACTATATTGCCGAAACCACGCGCTTTGTAGAGAACGGAGATTTTTTACGCCTGCGTAATGCTACCATCAGTTACTCGCTGCCCAAAACTTGGCTATCGCGCGTTAAAATTAATTCGCTTCGCGTTTTTGTACAGGGGCAAAATCTGGTTACCTGGACCAAATTCAGGGGCTTTGACCCGGAATATGCAACCGGTAACGTAATTGGTGCCCAGTATCCGGCACTGCGTACGCTCACTGCTGGTTTAAACATTGCCTTGTAAATCATTCCCTAATCTTTTAAACAAATGAAACTTAAAAATTATATGTTGGGTGCAGGGCTTGGTTTAGCTTTGGCTGCTGCTTCCTGCAAAAAAGTACTTAACGTAACTCCCGAATACGCTTTAGATGGCTCGCAAATATTTACCAGCTTAACCGATTACGAGTATTCGCTCACGGGCACCTACTCGTTGCTACGCCAGAACGGTTACTATGGCAACGGCGCTACGTCTACAGGGGCCTGGTCATCCCTGTCCGATATGTTGGGCGACGACTTAGTGCAAACAAGCGAAGACTATAACACTTTTAGCCGCTTAAGCAATTACACGTTTACCACTACCGATAATACACTGTCGACCGCTTGGATAGCCGCTTATAGCGTCATCACGCAGGCTAACATTACGTTACGCGGTATTGACAAATACCAATCGGGCAACGCGCAAAAGGTAAACCGTATCAAAGGGCAGGCGCTGGCCTTACGCGCTATGGTGCATTTTGATTTGCTGCGCTATTGGGGAAGTGATTTCGACCGTAACTCGACTGGTTTAGGCATCCCATACATTACCGAGGTCAATGCTTTTGCAAAGCCTACTCGTTTGAGCGTCAAAGAAACATACGACCGCATCTTTGCCGACCTAACCGCTGCAGAAACGTTGTTGGCTGATGTAGATGTACCGATTAATTCGGCAACCAGCAAGGCCAATATTGACTTGACCGCCGTGCGGGCATTGTTAGCGCGGGTTTACTTATACAGTAAAAACTATGCACAAGCCGAAGCTTACGCTACCCAGGTAATTACGGTAACGCCTTTAGCCTCTGCTGCGAACTTTGCTAATATCTGGAAAGATGGTTCGCAGACGGAAGTTATCTTTGCCTTGGTTTACAGTAATGTATCTGAAGGCACCCCTAATGCCAACGTACATACTGCCAGCTTAAACCGTAATAACTATAGGCCCACGGCAGGGTTCATCAACCTGTTTGCTGACAGAGCCGCGGATGTAAGATATTCGGCCTACGTAGCCAGCCGCAACACCGGCGCCGGGACAGCCATTGTAACCGACCCTGCCAGCACCATAACCCGCAAAATTGTGAACAAGTATATTGGTAAAGGTACCAGCATTGATAATGTGGTTAACTGGAAAGTACTACGCACAGGCGAAATGTACCTCATCCGGGCTGAGGCCCGTGCCATGCAGCAAGGCAAAGAAGCGATGGCTTTAGCCGATTTGAACAGCCTGCGAGCAGCGCGCATCAGCAACTATACGGCTGTTAACTTAAGCGGACAAGCTTTGCTCGACGCCATATTTACCGAAAGACGTAAAGAACTTTTTGCCGAAGGTCATCGCTGGTTCGATTTAAAACGTACCTACCGTACTATCAACCGTACAGATACCTTTGGCGCTGCGGCAGGCTTACAATCGGCATTGGCACCGGCTTCAAGAGTATGGGTGTTTCCTGTTCCACAAGGCGAGATTGACGCTAATTCTAATATTAGTAGTCAGCAGTCGCCGGGTTGGTAAATCTACCAGGCAATTCATTTTAAGGCATTTCTTTGGGAATGCCTTTTTTGTTTGCTTGAATGTTTGTATCTGACCCCTCATTCAATTTTAATCAGCCACTACAATTATACGTTCAGGCTGTATTTTAATGCAGCTATTACTAAATTAGCCCAATCAAATCATCAAATACTTTAAACTTAGAACTACATGAGCTTAGAACAAACCTGGCGCTGGTACGGTCCTAACGACCCGGTATCACTCGCCGACGTACGTCAGGCCGGAGCCACAGGCGTGGTATCGGCCCTGCACCACATACCCAATGGCCAGGTTTGGCCTGTTGAAGAAATACAGAAACGCAAGCAAATTATTGAAGACGCCGGACTGACTTGGTCGGTGGTTGAAAGTGTGCCTGTACACGAAGACTTAAAAAAACGGACGGGCAACTACGAGCAGTACATTGAAAACTACAAGCAAACATTGCTCAATTTAGGTAGCTGCGGCATTGACATTGTTTGCTATAACTTTATGCCCGTGTTGGACTGGACTCGTACTGATTTGGACTATCGCCTGCCCGACGGCTCTACGGCGTTGAGGTTTGATGTAACTGCGTTTGCAGCTTTCGAGCTTTATTTGCTCAAACGTCCCGGCGCTACTGAGACTTATACCACCGAACAGCAGGAAGCAGCCAGAAAATATCTGGATAATTTAAGTGAAGATGACCGCACGCGATTGATTAAAAACATCATCGCCGGTTTGCCTGGTTCGGAAGAAGGTTACACCGTTGAGCAGTTTTTAGAGGTGCTGGCCTCATATAACCACATCGACGACGATGCGCTTAAAGCTAACTTATATTATTTTTTACAGCAGGTAATACCTGCTGCCGAGCAGGCAGGTGTACTCATGTGCATTCACCCTGATGACCCACCTTACCCTATCCTGGGCCTGCCAAGAGTGGTAAGCACCGAGGCGGATATACAGCAGCTATATAACGCAGTAGATAGTTACCATAATGGATTAACCTA
>CAJYSL010000277.1 GCA_913777515.1 uncultured Mucilaginibacter sp. | reverse complement strand
CCCACAAAAAGCCAGAATACAGTAGGAGCAAAGGCCATCAACAGATAATCAATACCGAAACCAAAGAGTGAAAGCAACAAGACAGGTCTGCGACCATAACGGTCGCTCAGGTTACCCAATACCGACGAAAATATAAATTGCATTAAGGCATAGGCAAACGTAAGATAACCGCTCAATTGCGAAGCCATACTTACATCTACATGTCCTATTTGTTCGAGCAATTTGGGAAGTACGGGTATAATAACGCCCAAGCCCAGCACGTCAATAAATACGGTTACAAAAATAAATCCCAGTGCGGCAGGGCGTTTGGGCTTAACAGCTTCGCTCATGTGTTATAAAAAGATACCACCAGTTAAAATGAATTGGCGTAAAAATGTTTGATTTTAGAAGATAATGTACTTTGCGACGACCTGATTACATTGACGGCGTTAGCTTCCGTGCATTTTTGAAGCTGCGCACTGCCAGCGCCGTGCTTAGCAGCATCAGTATAGCGCCCATCAAAAATGGTGCGCCCGGAAACTGGAACGGCGCATTTTTACCGGTGAACCAGGCAAATAATGATGTCATGAGCGGCGGGCCCACAATAGAGGTAACACTCATTAAGCTGGTTAATCCGCCCTGCAGTTCGCCCTGCTCGTTGGGCGGAATCTGGGTGCTGATTAACCCCTGCAGTGCCGGGCCTGCAATGCCACCCAGGCAATAAGGTACCAGTATGGCAAACATCATCCAGCTTTGGTTGGCAAAGGCAAATAAAAACAAGCCAATGCTATACAACAACAAGCCGTAAACAATGCTCTTTTTTTGCCCCAGTTTAGGGATGGTAATGCGAATAAGCAAACCCTGCACCAAGCCGGATAACAATCCCACAAAACCCAGGGAGTAACCTACCAGTGATTCGCTCCATTTAAAGCGTTCCATAGTAAAAAACGTCCAGGTGCTTTGCACAGCATGGGCGGCAATATAAATAAGAATGAGTGAGGCAATGAGTCCGCTGATGGCCGGATATTTTTTAAGCTGCATTAATGAACCGATGGGGTTGGCTCGTTTTAATTCAAATTCGCGGCGATTCTCTTTTGCTAATGACTCGGGCAAAATAAAATAGCCGTAAATCGCATTCAGGATGGCTAAAGCTGCGGCGGCTAAAAACGGCAGTTTGGTACTGTATTGCCCTAAAACGCCACCCAGCACCGGGCCGATAATAAAACCCAGGCCAAAAGCCGCACCAATGATGCCGAAGTTTTGTGCACGCTTTTCGGGCGTACTAACATCGGCAATATAAGCTGACGCCGTGGTAAAGCTGGCGCCGGTTATACCTGCTATAATACGGCCAACAAAAAGCCACCAGATGCTGGGCGCAAATGCCAGAAAGGTATAATCGATGCCAAAACCAAGTAACGAACCCAACAGCACCGGACGGCGACCGTATCTATCGCTCAGGTTACCCAGTACAGGGGCAAATAAAAACTGCATCACAGAATAAGCAAAAGTTAACCAGCCGCCATACCGCGCTGCATCACTCAAATTGCCATGAATCAGGTGTTCTATCAGTTTTGGAAAAACCGGGATGACGATACCAAAACCGGTAACATCAATCAGTAACGTAACGAAAATGAAGCCCAGGGCAGGCTCGCGCTTAGGTTGTACAGGTTGCTCCATATCCGCAAAATAAAGAAATTATACCGGATAATGGAGGTTTTAATCGCATGCAGTGTTACGTTACATTCTTGGTAAAAACTTGTTAATCACAATTGCCAGTTAGTGAAACTATGGAGCAAGCCGTAAATAATCATGTAATTGAAACCGGCTATAAAAGCAACAAATCGGATATTCCTGTTTTGAAATATCCGGTTTGCTGAATAGATGCGGACAACTGCAATGTTATCCGCCCATGAAATATGAGAGCTGAAGCCGTTAAAAGTTGGGTTTGAGCAGGTACTTGTCGTAAAAACGGAAGATGTGCTCTACCGCTTCTTCGGCAGTATCAACTACGCGGTACAGGTTTAAATCATCAGGACTGATGTTGCGTTCGCTGTTCAGCATTTTTTCTTCCACCCAGTCAAACAGGCCTTTCCAGTAATCAACCCCCACAAACACAATAGGGAAACGGGCAATTTTACCGGTTTGTATCAGTGTAATCGCCTCGAAAGATTCGTCCATGGTACCAAAACCACCGGGCAGTACAATAAAGCCCTGCGAGTACTTCATAAACATTACTTTGCGTACAAAAAAGTAATCAAACTCCAGGAGTTTATCCCGGTCGATATACTTGTTGTGGAACTGCTCAAACGGCAGCTCAATATTTAAACCTACCGATTTACCACCGGCTTCGTAAGCGCCTTTGTTGGCCGCCTCCATAATACCCGGACCACCGCCGGAGATGACACCAAAACCGCGCTCGGTAAGCAGGCGGGCGGTATCTTCGGCCAGTTTATAAAATGGGTTATCGTTATGTGTACGAGCCGAACCAAAAATGGATACACATGGGCCAATTTTGGCCAGTTTTTCAAAGCCATCAACAAACTCGGCCATAATTTTAAAAATCTGCCAAGAGTCGGTTACTTTAATCTCGTGCCAGTTTTGGTTATGGAAAGCTTGTCTTATTTTATCATCATTTGTCATGCTGTTAAATTTAAATTAACTATAACGCTGCTATTTTGGTTTTAGCCTTTGAGGTAAGCAGCAAGCCGCCAAAGGTAATTAAACCATTCACAATGATTAATTCGTTGTCAAAAACATATCCGCCTAAAATACTGGCAGACTCGGTGCTTAAAAAGTAACAGATAGCAGGTGATATTAAGCAAATAAATGGCACCAGTTTATCATTTACCTGCCTGCTGCTCACAAACAAACCAAAGCTGTACAAGCCAAGCAGCGGACCATAAGTGTATGAGGCCACTTTAAAAATAGCACTCACTACGGCATCGTTGTTTACTGCGTTAAATAAAATAATGGTTAAAAACATCAATGCCGAAAAGGCGATATGCACATAATGGCGCACCTTAACCATGGCGGGGCTGTTGGTATCACTACGTTTGTTGAAGTTTAAAAAGTCAACGCAAAAAGAAGTGGTTAAAGCCGTCAGGGCCGAATCGGTAGTGGCAAAGGTGGCAGCCGTTAGTCCAAGCATAAAAACAATAGCCGGTACTAACCCCAGATGCCTCAGCGCAATGGTAGGGTAAAGGTAATCGGTTTTCTCGACCGTGATGCGGTTTTTAGCGGCGTACAAGTATAACAAGGCGCCCACGCTTAAAAAGAAAATGTTAATCACCACAAAGACTGCCGTAAAACTGAACATGTTTTTTTGTGCTTCGCCGATGTTTTTACAGCTCAGGTTTTTCTGCATCAAATCCTGGTCAAGCCCGGTCATGGCTACAGTGATAAATAAACCACCCAAAAACTGTTTGCTCAGGTGCAGTTTGCTGCTTACAAAATCGTTCAGGAAAAATATTTTAGAATAGCTGCTGTTTTTGATGGCATCTGCCGCCTCGAACAGGTTGTAATCTAAACTGCGGCAGATAAAATAGATAGATAAAAATACAGAAGATACCAGGAACAGTGTTTGCAAGCTATCGGTAATAATTATGGTTTTTAATCCGCCTTTAAACGTGTACGACCAGATAAGCAACAGGCAAAGCAGCACCGTTGCCCAAAACGGAATGCCATAGCTGTCAAAAATAAATTTCTGCAACACAATTACTACCAAATACAACCGGAACGACGAACCAATGGTGCGGCTAATTAAAAATATGGTCGCTGCTGTTTTATAACTCCAACGACCCAAAGCGTTTTCGATGTAGCTGTAAATAGAAGTTACCTGCAGCCGGTAATACAGCGGCAACAGCACCGTGGCAATAATGATAAAGCCTGCGGCGTTACCCAACACAAACTGAAAGTAAGCAAACTGGTCGCCGCTGGGTGCGCCCACTTTACCGGGTACCGAGATGAAGGTAACACCGCTCAGGGCAGTACCAATCATACCAAAAGCTACCAAATACCATTTGGAGTTGCGGTTGGCTACGAAAAAGGTATCGTTATCGGATGATTTGCGCGAGGTGAGGTACGAGATGAGAATAAGCACCAAAAAGTATCCGGCTATAAATATGAGTAGAGTTCCTGGCGACATAGTTGTTTACTTAAAATAGTCAGTTTGATATGGTTAGCATTTGGTATCAGCCCGCGGGCTAATGTTAGTGTGTGCAAGCTAATATAAAAACTTTTATGCTGCTTGCCTAAGGGTTAAAAAAACGAAAATACAACCGTTGATTTTAATAGCAGATGACGGTTTACTGACCTATTTTTAGGCGCAATTTTTGTAAATTTGATGTATGATTTTTTCGTCAAAATTGTTGGAGAATGCTGTTGGGGAGTTCACTAAACTGCCCGGAATAGGGCAGAAAACGGCACTTAGGCTGGTATTGCATTTGCTTAACCAGGATAAGCCTGATGTGGAGCGTTTTAGTGTTGCCATGACGAAGCTGCGTAACGAAATTCAACATTGCCGTACCTGCCATAACATATCTGATTACACGGTTTGCGAGATATGCTCATCGTACAAACGCGACCATCACACCATTTGCGTGGTAGAAGACACGCGCGATGTAATGGCCATAGAGAATACAAATCAGTACAGTGGTGTATACCATGTGCTTGGCGGTTTGATATCTCCGATGGATGGAGTAGGACCGTCTAACCTGGAAGTAGAGTCATTAATTGAGCGAATCAGGGCGAATGAGGTGAAAGAAGTGATTTTTGCGTTGAGTGCAACCATGGAAGGGGATACTACTATCTTTTATTTACATAAAAAGTTAAAAGATTATAATATTAGTATATCAACCATTGCCCGTGGCATAGCGTTTGGAGGAGAGTTAGAGTATGTGGACGAGATTACCTTAGGGCGGTCAATCACTACCCGCGTTCCATACGAAAATTCACTCGTTAAAACATAATATGAGACTATCTGCCATCATTGTTAACCAGGATATGTGCAAGCCATTGCGAAACGCTCTTTCGGCTCTGCAAAAAGCTGCGCATCATCTGGAGATGGAAATGATAGTGGCAGATAATGCCTCGGCCGACCGGTCGGTGGCTATGTTACAAGCCGAGTTTCCGGAAGCAAATGTGATGGTTAATGACAAGGATTTAGGTTTCGCCAAATCGGTTAACCAGGCGATGGAAAATGCATCCGGTGATTATGTTTTAATCATGCATCCATCTGTCATCAATAGTGAAGACACGCTTGACAAGGTTCTGCAGTTTATGGATATCCATCCGCACGTAGGTGGTTTATCCGTAAGGATGCTGGATGCCGAAGGTCACTTTATCCCCGAATCAAAAAAAGGAATGCCGGTTGCCTGGGTTAACTTTTTCAGGTTTACCGGTTTGGCTCGCTTATTTTCCAAGTCGCGCCTTTTTAGTCCGCATTACGAGGCCGGTTGGGTTGAAGAATTTGAGAATACCGAAACTGATGTGCTCAACGGTTGCTTTATGCTTCTGCGCAAATCAGCGCTCAATGTAACCGGTTTGTTTGATGAGCGCTTTCCGGTTTATGGGTACGACATCGACCTATCATACCGTATGCGGTTGGAGGGTTTCCGTAATTATTACTTCGCTAAAACCTTTGTGATACAGCAACAGGTGCAATCCTCTAAAGTTAGCTGGCACCATTTGCGCAACTTCTACGGCGCAATGTTTACTTTTGCAGCTAAATATTTATTCAAGATGCCTGAGCTGCGCCTCAAAGCCATGCCCCGGTGGTCTTCGTCAGCGGTATGAATTTAAAAAGCAAGGTTGTTATTATTACCGGTGCCTCATCAGGCATTGGCAAAGCATTGGCTTATGAGTTGGCCGGTCGTGGTGCAAACTTAGTATTGGGTGCACGCCAATACGTAACCTTGTGCGAAATTACGCAGGATATCGAAAAACGTTTTCAAACCAAAGCGGTAGCCGTACAGTGTGATGTAAGTGTTGAGGACGACTGCGCTTTTTTAATTAAACAAGCCATACTTACCTATGGCAAAATAGATGTGCTGATTAACAACGCGGGCATATCTATGCGTGCGCTATTCAAAGATTTGGATTTAAAGGTGCTGAAGACCCTGATGGACGTTAATTTTTGGGGCACGGTTTATTGCACCAAATATGCCTTGCCCGAAATTATTAAGACGCAGGGTAGTATTGTAGGCGTGTCATCTATTGCCGGTTATAAAGGCTTACCTGGGCGTACCGGTTATTCGGCATCCAAGTTTGCTATGAATGGTTTTTTAGATGCCTTGCGTATCGAAAACTTAAAAACCGGCGTACACATAATGACGGCCTGTCCGGGTTTCACGGCATCCAATATTCGTAATACTGCCCTTAACCAAAGCGCACAGCAGCAGGGCGAAAGCAGCCTGAACGAAGAAAAAATGATGACTGCCGAAGAGGTAGCTAAGCTTATTGCCGACGGCATTGAAAACCGTGCCCGTACGCTCATTATGACAGGTCAGGGCAAACTCACTGTAACGCTAAGTAAAATATTCCCGGCTTGGCTGGATAAGCTGGTGTATAATGTTTTTACCAAAGAGAAAGACCCACTGCTGAAGTAATTTCTGTAGGAATTAATTTACCGGGCTAAATACTTGATTACGGAAGGTCTGCTTTGGCATAAGTGCCAATCCTGCTTAAATCAAGCGATACCTTGCCGTCTTCATCCGTATAAAATGCCGGCGTAAATTTGGCTCCCCATATTAACTCATCATACTGGTAAGAGGTGCGCGAATGCACCGTTTGCGAAAAGGTGTCGTCATATGCTTTCATTAATACCGCAAAATTGGCGTTAGTGGCTTTCAGTTCTTCGGGTGTTACATGAAAAAGCGGGCTATCTTCGTCAAGCGGATGTACCACCGTCCAGCTTAGGGTTAAAATGCTGGCTTTGCTGCGTTCCAGCTTCAACGGAAAAAACTTACGGACTATCTTACCGTCTACCTGCTCGTTGTACGAAAATATCACATCAACCGAAAGGTCAATGAGTGTATTGCTGCGCAGGTTACCCAGTCTGAACATCAAACCCTTCTGGTTTTGCAGATAAGGTGCTACCAGCATATTATTGCTGTAAATAATTTTAGCCGACGGCCGCGAAAACCGGCCATAAAGTAAACCGGTAGCCAACGCGAACGATAGCAGTCCCAACATCGACTCAAAAGCTGCAATAGAATTGGTTAGTATACCTTTAGGACTAATATGCCCATACCCAACCGTCGACAGGGTTTGTGCCGAAAAGAAAAAGGCATCAAAAAAATGAGCTATCATGGTTTTGCCATCAGCACCTTCCAGGTTTTTTATGCCGGTGAGGTTATAAATAAAGGCAAAAGCAATGTTGGTAATCAGGTAACCGCTTAGTATCACCAGCCAGAATTTAGTCCAGCTCATGCTGATAAGGTGGTTGTAAACGTCGGTTGTTCTGAAAAAAGGGAGGCCCCGGCGGTTAACGTTTATCGAGCCGTCTTTATTAATTACCCGTTGTGCAACGGCCTGTCGGCCAAAGCCTAAATCATCCTCGGGATTAATTACCCTGTTACCTATTGCCATGTAGTTTGTTGAGTGCTGTTTTGCTCATAAAAATATTATTATCATTTGCATTTCGAAAAAACAATAATCATATTTGCCACCGTAAACAATGAATATACAAAACAATAACTGGTGGTGGCTTAACGAGTAATCGTAAGGCAATCTCCTGTTTATTAATTGATATAATATGAAGGGTTGCCCGCAAGGCAGCCCTTTTTTTATGCCTCCCCCCTGAAGGGGGAATGTATAAGCAAATCAGGGAAAACGAATATCCATGCTTCCACTTTAGGCAGCTGGCGAAATATGAAAGCGATACTAAATCATTTATTCGAGCACAAAACATTTAGCCGGGAGCAATCTAAAGAGATACTCACCAATATAGCACAAGGTAAATACAACGTGTCGCAAATGGCGGCGTTTATGACGGCCTACTGTATGCGTACCATCACGGTTGACGAACTGGAAGGTTTCCGTGATGCCATGCTGGAGCTGTGCCTGCCCATCAATTTAGAAGCCGATGATTTAATAGACCTCTGCGGAACCGGCGGCGATGGTAAAGACACCTTTAATATATCAACCCTGGCATCATTTGTAGTGGCCGGGGCTGGTTATAAAGTAGCCAAGCATGGTAACTATGGTGTATCGTCAGGCTGCGGCTCATCCAACGTCATGGAGTACCTGGGCTACCAGTTTACTAACGATGGCGATAAGCTAAACAGCGGTTTGGATAAAGCCAATATTTGTTTTTTGCACGCACCGCTATTTCACCCGGCCATGAAAACCGTGGCACCGGTACGCCGCGAGTTAGCGGTAAAAACGTTTTTTAACATGTTAGGGCCAATGGTTAATCCGGCACGCCCCAATAACCAGATGGTAGGTGTTTACAACCTTGAGCTGGCCCGTTTGTACGCCTATCTTTATCAAAAATCAACCATCAACTATACTATTGTAAATGCGTTGGATGGTTATGATGAGGTATCGTTAACCGGCGATTTTAAAACCTTTTCGGCAGATGGCGAGAGGATTAACAGTATTACCGCTTTAGGTTTTGACAAGGTTAATGCTGAGGAGATAACCGGAGGCCATACCGTGGCAGATTCGGCTGCGATATTTATGCAGGTGTTAGAGGGTAAAGCCACTACGGCGCAAAATAATGTAGTGCTTTGCAATGCAGCTTTAGCCATCCGCACCATTAAAGGCGGCCAAAGTTTTGCCGACAGTTTTTACGAAGCCGAAGAAAGCCTGATGAACGGTAAAGCTCTTAATAGTTTTAAAAGCCTGTTGCAAAGCTAACATGAAGATTAAGGTTTGCGGGATGAAGTATCCTGAAAATATTAAGGCATTGGCCGAGTTGAATCCAGATTATACGGGCTTTATTTGCTATGGTTTATCGCCCCGGTACATTGCTGATTTACCGGCAGAGGTACTAACCGCCTTGCCTGAGTCCATCTGCAAAACAGCTGTTTTTGTAAATGAAGAGGCTGATAAAATTAATGCTCTGATAAACCAATTGGGGTTTAATGCCGTACAATTGCACGGCAGCGAATCCCCGGCTTTTTGCCAGGCATTGCGGGATAGAGTGACGGTTTTAAAAGCCTTTGGTGTTGATGACGATTTTGACTTTGCACAATTGGACGATTACGCAGGCCACGTAGATTACTTTATGTTTGATACCAAAACGATAGGGCACGGTGGCTCGGGTAAAACTTTTAACTGGGATATTTTAGCCAAGTATAAATTGGATGTGCCGTTTTTTATTTGCGGCGGGTTAAGCCCCGAAAACATCGCCAGCGTAAAAGAAATTAAACACCCGGCTTTTTACGGTGTTGACCTGAATAGCCGGTTTGAAATTGAGCCCGGATTAAAAAACATAGACCAGTTGCGCAACGCATTTAATATATTAAGAGCTAACTAACCATGAGATATACAGTAAACGAGCAGGGATATTACGGAGATTTTGGCGGGGCATACATCCCTGAGATGCTTTACCCAAACGTTGAAGAATTACGGCAGCAGTACCTGCAAATTATTGGTGATGCAGGATTTAAAAACGAATTTGACCAGTTACTCAAAGATTACGTTGGCCGGCCTTCGCCGCTGTATTTGGCAAAACGGCTTTCTGAAAAATATGGTGCCAATATATTTTTAAAGCGCGAAGATTTAAACCATACTGGCTCGCATAAAATAAACAATGCCATAGGCCAGATACTTTTGGCCCAGCGCCTGGGCAAAAAACGCATTATTGCCGAAACAGGCGCCGGTCAGCATGGTGTAGCCACCGCTACAGTTTGTGCGTTGATGGGCATGCAATGTGTGGTGTATATGGGCGAGATAGATATGGAGCGCCAGGCGCCTAACGTAGCCCGCATGAAAATGCTGGGTGCTACCGTAGTGCCGGCCACCTCGGGCAGTAAAACCCTTAAAGATGCCACCAACGAAGCTATGCGCGATTGGATTGGCAACCCGGTTGATACGCATTATATTATCGGTTCGGTAGTCGGGCCTTATCCTTATCCCGAAATGGTAGCCCAGTTTCAATCCATTATCTCTTTAGAAACTAAAAAACAATTGCTGGAACAAACCGGTAAAGAATTACCCGAATATGTATTGGCTTGTGTAGGCGGTGGCAGTAACGCCATGGGTATGTTCTACCACTTTTTAGAGGATGAGCAGGTAAAATTGATTGCGGTTGAAGCAGCGGGCAAAGGTGTAGATAGCGGACATTCGGCAGCAACATCAGTGTTAGGCCGCGAAGGTATATTGCACGGTAGCCGTACCATTTTGATGCAGACGGATGACGGACAAGTGGTAGAGCCCTATTCTATTTCGGCAGGTCTGGATTATCCCGGTATCGGTCCGCAGCATGCTCATCTGCATAAAATACAGCGTGCGCAGTATGTAAACATTACTGATGATGAGTCGTTACAAGCCGGCTTGCTGCTCTCACAACTGGAAGGTATCATTCCGGCTATCGAGTCGGCACACGCGTTTGCCTATCTTGAGAAAATGAAATTTGAGAAAGACGACAATGTGGTGGTATGCCTGTCGGGCCGCGGCGACAAAGATTTATCAACTTATATTAAACACTTCGGCTTTTAACTAACGATAAGCGGTTCGCCAAGTACCGAACAATAGCAAATTAAGACTGGTCGATAGAAAAGCTATTTACTATTTGCCAGAAACTATCAACCATTTGCTATGAACTATTTGCTATGAACTACCAACTCTGAACAAGACACATGAACAGATTAAATCAATTGTTCGATAAAAAAAAGAACAACCTGTTATCCGTATATTTTACAGCCGGTTACCCGGAACTTAATACCACCGTAGATATTGCCGAAGCGTTGGAAAAAGCCGGTGTTGATTTCCTGGAAATTGGCTTTCCGTATTCAGACCCTGTAGCCGATGGGCCAACCATTCAGCATAGCTCGCAAACCGCCTTGGATAACGGCATGAACTTGAACCTGCTGTTTGAGCAACTGGCCGAGCTGCGCAAGCGGGTAAGTATCCCGGTATTGCTGATGGGCTATGTTAACCCCATGGTACAGTATGGCGTGGAACGCTTTTGTGCTAAAGCTGCCGAGGTAGGTGTGGATGGCGTAATTGTACCCGACCTGCCGATGTATGAATACGAAACGCTATATAAAAATTGCTTTGCCCAACATGAATTAAGTAACATATTTTTGGTTACCCCGCAAACTGCTGAAGCCCGCATCCGCAAAATTGATGAATTAAGTAACAGCTTCATCTACCTTTTATCGTCAGCATCTGTTACCGGAAACAGCCTGCAGGTATCTGATGCTACCGAAACTTACTTTCAGCGCATTAAAGACATGCAGCTTAAAAATCCGACGGTAATTGGTTTTGGTATTGGCGACCGGGCTACTTATCAAAAGGCAACCGCCTACGCCAACGGGGCCATTGTAGGTAGTGCTTTTGTGAAGTTGTTAGGAACGCCCGGTTATATGGAAAAGATACCGGAGTTTATTAAGAGCATCAAAGGATAAGAACTTTATAAGGCCGGAAAGCTGATTGAACATAACAGCTTCCGGCCTTTATATTTTCTTACATGTACATTTCTAACTCGCCTTTACCTTCACGAATTACTTCAAATTCGCCCGATGTAACGTCTACTACCGTAGAGGCTACGTTGCCACCATACCCGCCGTCAATCACGATGTCTACCATATCCTGGTATTTTTCATGAATCAGTTCCGGGTCGGTTGAGTATTCCAAAATATCATCTTCATCACGTATAGAAGTAGACAGGATAGGGTTGCCCAGTTGTTTTACAATCTCGCGGGCAATGTTATTGTCAGGTATACGTATACCCACTGTTTTTTTATTAGAGCTTAATAACTTAGGCACTTTGCCGCTCGCATTCAAAATAAAGGTAAACGGGCCTGGCAACGCTTTTTTAAGCACCCTGAACACCGTGTTATCAATGGATTTGGTATAATCGGCCAGGTTGCTTAAATCATGGCAGATAAAAGAAAAATTGGCCTTTTCGGGCTTAATATGCCTGATGCGGGCAATGGCCTCAATGGCTCTATGGTTGGTAATATCACAGCCCAGGCCATAAACGGTATCGGTAGGGTAAATAATCAGTCCTCCCCGCCGTAATACCTGTACTACCTGGTCAATAGCTTTAGGGTTGGGGTTTTCCGGATAAATTTTAATCAGCATATGTTATTATAGCAAATACGGGTATAAATGTGTTTCAACAAGTACTTAAATTTTAGCAATTAATGATGGTTGTCAATATTTTATTAGAAATTTGCAGGTAATAACCTATCGCAATTTTAGCATAGGCACCCGCTCAACATGCAACACCATAACCTTAAATATCCGGCTGTAATTTTATTACGGCAAAACTAATTCCGGCGCTGGGAGATGAAGTTAGGACCAACTAAAATTTCAGCCATATATATTATCGCGTGTTGCCTTTGGATAACCCTGAGCGATAAGCTATTGTTTTGGTTTGAAGGCATATCGAGCCCCGAAACGTTGCAAACCATAAGCAGCCTTAAAGGTATGTTTTTTGTTTTGATTACCGGGCTGATGCTTTGGAAACTCATCAGCGTAGGCAGCAAACGGTTGAGTGAAAGCGAAGAACAGTACCGCTCGATGTACGAGGGCAGCATCATCCCGATGTGGATATACGACCCTGATACCTTAAAATTTATTTCGGTTAATAACGCAGCCGTCGCTAATTACGGCTATTCGCGCGAGCAGTTTTTGCAGATGGCTGTTTACGAAATTGGTCCTGAGGCCGACCGTGAGCGTATTACTAAAGCAATAAAGGGTGACCAATCTTACGTATGGCACGATGGCATCTGGACTACCTTAAAAGCTGATGGTACACCTGTAATAGTTAATGTTATTGCACAACCCATTAAAGTTGATGGTAAAGTGCGCAATCTGGTGACGGCTTATGATATTACCGATAAGATTAGCTACGAAGAAACGCTTGAAAAGCTTAATGAAGAACTAAAAGCCGGGAAAGAAAAGCTGAGCGAAACTCAGCAATTGGCTAAAGTTGGGGGGTGGGAGTTTTATCTGGAAACTAAGGAACTGGTTTGGTCTGACGAAATGTACATGATTATGCAGATTAAGCCCGACAAAAGTATCAACCTGTATAACCTGTATATGCAGCAGGTTTTTCCGGAAGACCGCCAAACGATGGCTGAAGCTATTAATGTCCTTTTTACCAGGGGCAAACCGCTGGATTTGACCTTAAGGGTAAAATTGTTTGACGGGCGCACCTGTTACATCAGGCATCTGGGCAAGCCGGAGTTTAAGGAGGGCAGACCCTACAAAATAACCGGGTCTACCCAGGATATTACTGAGCTTAAGCAAATGGAAATTGAGCGTAATAAGTACCTGGTAAGCTTCGAAAATACGCTGAATAACATCAACGAAGGTTTTTATACGCTCGACCATAACCTGGCTTTTACTAAAGTTAATAAGCGTTTTGAGTTAGAGGCCGGTAAGCCTGCATCAGAACTCATTGGTAAAAAGCTAATAGATATTTATCCGGGGATAGAAACACGCATCACTTACAAGCAATATCAAAAGGCATTAACCGAACAGGTTTCGTTAAAGTTTGAGGCCTACTGGCGGCATTTTAAAAAATGGCACGCCGTATCAGTATATCCTATTGAAGATGGCATTGCCATTTATTTTAATGATATCACCGACAGGGTAGAGAAAGATATCCGCCTCGAACAAGCCGTAATGCGTTACGAAACTGTTGCCAAAGCCACACAGGATGTGATTTACGATTATGATATGGCCGCCGATAAGTTGTTATTTTATACCGATGTAACTGCGCTACTCGAAATTACGCCCGACAAAGTAGGCAGCAACAAAGCCTGGTGGCGGTCGTTTGTGCATCCCGACGATATTTGGGCTATTGCCACTACACAACGGCAGGCTATGGCGGCAGGCGAAACCACTTGGTATTGCGAGTACCGTATGCGGGCAGGAGAGGACCGGTATAAGCACGTATTTTCTCAGGGGTATATTATTTACAACGATGAACGGCAACCAGTGCGTATTGTAGGTGCGGTAAAAGATATTGATGAGTTTAAGCGTATTGACGAAGAAAACAAGCGTTTGGCCGAAATTATTACCAAAATCAATAACATGGTGGTTGTGATGGACACCGAGCATCGTATTACCTGGATTAATAAAGCATTTGAAGATTACAGCGGATATACTTTAGATGAGGTTAAAGGCAGAGAACCAAGTGAGTTTTTGGGCGGACCGCATATTGACCAACATATCAATGCCGAAATATACGACCGTAAAGCCCGGCTGGAAACATTTTCGCTGGATGTTAAACATCACTTAAAAAACGGCATCACCCAATGGGTCAATGTGGAATACACGCCTATGTTTAACGACTCGGGACAACATACCGGCTACATTGCCGTGCATCGCAACATCACCGAGCGCAAGCAGCGCGAAGACCAGTTATTTTATCAAAACAAAATATTACAGGAAATTTCGTGGTCAAGTTCGCACGAAATTCGTAAGCCGGTTGCGTCCATACTGGCCCTGTCCCAATTGGCTAATGACCCGTCCGAAATTAAAGAGCGGGAGAAAATCATCGGCATGATTGGTAAGTGTGCCCAAGAACTCGATAGCATTGTACACAGCATCAGTAATAAAGTAAACAACGAACTCCTGTCCGAAAAGTAGTTTAATGGCTACCAGTAATCCGGTAGTTGAAGCTGTTGCTTTGGTTGTTTTTTATTCTTTCCAAGCATCTTTAATACAAATTTTACAGGCTTGCTCCGTGCCAGCGAGAAAAAGAAATTTAATATGGCTACCCCTGTTTTCGACTTTGGATAAACCAGTCGCGGCACACCCGGCGGTAGCTTTTGTACTTTGGTAACATAAGGGCGAAGTTGGTTCTCGTAAGCTTTAAAGGCTTGCTGGTAGTCGTGGTTTTTCGATAGTTCGCCGGCAATAACGTAAGCGCCGGTAATGGCTAAATCTGTACCCACTCCGCCTATGGGCGTAACGCAGTAAGAGGCATCGCCAATCATGGCTACCCGGCCGTGGTGCCAGTGTGTCGCTTTAACCTGGCTCAGGCGTTCCATGTAAAAATCATCAGACTGCCTGATGGCTTCAATCAGCCGGGGCGCTTCCCAGGCCACGTGTTTAATTTTATCAATCAGTAATTGCTTTTGCTCCTGGATAGGTATCTTTTCGTAGCCACGTTCGGGCACACGGAAATTTACACATGCCTTGGTTGTGCCGTGGTTATCCGGCCGTATCAAAAATACAATCCCATCTGTTGCATTACACCAGCGCGCCCATTCACTGTCGGTAGCTGCTTTTGGGGCCGTGAAATAAGCTGTATATATGCCGAGGTACCTGAACTGCACTTCGTTCCCGAATACCAGCTGGCGGGTTTTTGAGCCAATGCCTTCGGCAATAATCACTAAATCAAAGTTACTCTCCAGCCCGCTTTTAAATTTTACAAGAGCGCCTTCATCGTTTTGTGTAAGCGCTTCGATAGAATCACCGAAGTGAAATTCCGTGCCCTCTTTTACCTCTTCATAAAGTATGCTTACCAGGTCGCCACGTAAAATTTCGAGTTCCTGGGTCATGCTCAAGGCATCGTCTTTGGCAAATTCGGCAATCGTTCTGTTGCGGGTATTGACAAAGCGGATACCAACCTCGGTAGTGTTAGCCTCTTTTATTTTTTGCTCGAGGCCCATCTTTTCACAATTTCCCAGGCCGAGCCTTTAACGTCGATGTTCTGTCCGCCCAAACGCAGCTCGCTTGCACGTTCTACTACGGTAACCTCGAACCCGTACTGCTTCAACCAATAAACCAGGGTAAGCCCTGCAATACTTGCACCGGAAACTAAAATTTTATATTGAGCCATCTTAAAACGTGAGCAAGAACTTTAAAAACAAGGCAACGTCAAATGCTGCCATAGTGTTTGAGCCTCTGTAGATTGCCGTTTTAAAACAATTGATGAGGATGGTGATACAACAAAAAAGCCTGCTGGGCTAGAACGCAACACGCATAGTGTTAAATTCCGGCTCAACAGGCTTATTAAAAATGATATGGTTTTTACGCTTGCTTGGTAAACTGTGCGTTAATGTTCAATTTAATTTCTTCGCCCACTACAATGGAGCCGGCCTCGGTGATGCCTTCCCAGGTTAAGCCATAATCTTTACGGTTAATTTTGCCGTTAATCTCAAAACCGGCCTTGGTTTGGCCATAAAAATCTGCTGCCGAACCGCCAAACTCCACATCCAATACCACTGGCTTGGTTACATCTTTAATCGTCAGGTTGCCTTCTAACTTGTAATCAGAACCGCTTACTTTTTTTAATGAGGTAGATTTAAAAGTAATTTTTGGATAAGTGGCGGCATCAAAAAACTCAGCCGATTTCAGGTGCTGGTCGCGCGACTCCTGCGTAGTATCAATGCTGTCAACATCCAGCGAAAAATCTACTTCAGCATCCTCAAAGTCTTCGCTTTCGGTTACTACCTGTCCTTCAAATTTGCGGAACGACCCGGTTACTGTAGAGATGACCAGGTGCTTAACTTTAAACTGTACTTCGGAGTGCATGGGGTCTAAAACCCATTTTGTAGTTGCCATGGTTTATAGTGTTAAAGGTTTTTACAATAGTAAACAATCCGGTGTTTAAACATAAAGTTTTATTGCGTTTTATTTGGGTGTTAGTCAACAAATTGCATTATTATCATCTTAATATGTACAATTGTTATCGGAAGCATATGTTGCACCCTGAGTAAGCTGTATCAAGCCAGTATTATCCTTCTTCCATGCGGTGTAAGCGGTTCGCAGTACTTTTAAAATTGCATTACCTGGCTGGGCTCCTGCAATTGCATACTTACGATCAATCACAAAGAAAGGAACTCCTTTTGCTCCCAGCCCATATGCTTCTGCGCTTTCTAACTGTACTTTTTGTTAAAATCAGTGTTTGTAAGCGCATCATTTACATCAACATCTATTAAGCCAATATCTCGCCCCAATGCTGTTAATACAGAATCATCAGACAGGTCTTGTCCTTCGGTAAGGTAGGCATAGAACAAACGCTCTTCAGCTTGTTCTCCCAGTCTTTTGGTCTTCGCCTTTTGGATGAGGCAATGAGCCTTGAGCGAATTAGTAACAAGCATGTTATCAAAATGAAAGTCAAGGCCCGCATGCTTAGCCATTTTTGCCACCTGCCGATGCATCGCCACCGACTGCTCATAGCTCACACCTTTACGGGCAGCTACAAACTGGTACATATTATCACGGTGCTGCGGAACATTGGGTATTGTTGGGTCAAGCTGGAAGCTTTTCCATTCCACTTATAAATTTTCCCGGTCGTGAAATTGTGCCAGGGCAGTCTCAAAGTTTCGTTTGCCGATATAGCAAAACGGACACATCACATCGCTCCAGATTTCTATTTTCATCTTTTAAGTGTTTTTAAATCAGTTTATAATCTTACAGTCGCCGGGTAGTGTAATTTTCTGAAGTAAAAATAAGATACACATAATACTGCAAACGGAACCAGCGGTGCTATACCTTTGACAGGGCCATCAGCCATCCAATGCCCTAAACTTGCCGACAGAAGCAATATGCCGAAAGCAACATAGGCCCATTCTTTAAACATTGCAGGTATAGCAGGAATAAGAATGATTAATGCGCCAATAATTTTGCAAATATCTAATTCGAGGCCAAAATAAGCCGGGAAGCCCATCCTGCGAATAGCCTCAGCCAGGTATTCGTGCGGTACAAAATAAGATGGCAGCACAATCAATGCCATAGCAATAATGGTAACAATCCAGTAAATTCTCTTTCCTTTTTGCATGATTCAAATATTTATGCCACAAAATTATTCGGTGCAACTTTACAATCGTTATCTGTTACCTTTTAGAAACTGGTTTCCTTTATGAAACTAAGTTGCTATTGATAAAGTAATTGGCGTAATTTTGAATAATGAACGCCAAAAAAACAACCCAGCAAGCACCTGAATGCAAGGAACAATTAATTGCGATAAAGGATACGATGATTCTGTTGTCTGGAAAATGGAAGATACAGATTATTGGATGGCTGCTGCTGTACGGTAAGGTGCGTTTTATGGATATGCTGCGCGGAATTGAAGGTATTGCTGCTAAAATGCTTTCTAAAGAGTTGCAGGAACTTGAGCAAAATCAAATATTGGCTCGGACCGTAATGCCCACCAAACCAGTGACTGTTGAATATGAGTTGACTGAGCATGGTAAGACATTAAGCGGAGTAATTGAAGCTGTTTCGGCCTGGGGCATTACGCATCGTAAATTTCTCTTTAAAAAGGAGCGATAATACTGATGGAGTTGGCCTGAGCAAAATCAGCTTCGAGGTAAAGCAGGCCAAGAATAGTACTTAACTTTCCAGTTAATGCATTAGAGTTTTTTTGACTGCCTGACGTAAGTAGCCTGCTGGCGTCCTGTAGCCGAAACATGTACTGTTTTCGAATTTACTCCTGTATGAATTAAATTAAAAACAAACCTATCATTGCCTCGTTAACGAAACACTGCTTTCAACGATGGTCAAAAATAGGCCTGAAGGGTAAGGGCAAATATTAAGCGCGAACAAGATGAGTTTCTACTTTTTGTACGACCTGCCTAACTGGCTATTTGCAAGTGTCATTATACTGCTGTTCGTTAGCTTTGGCCTCATCGGGCTTTTGTGTACACGCAAGATTGTTAAGCGCCTGCATCAAGAAGATCATGCTCATAATGATATTGTTAGCTATTATTTGGCGGCCATGACTGTTTTTTATGGTATTACCCTCGGTTTGGTGGCAGCCGGTACCTGGAATACGTATTCGAGCCTGAATGCAAAGGTAGATGAGGAAGCCCAGTCTGTAGCCAGCATTTACAGGGATGTGAGGGGCTATCCGGATTCTCTAAAAAGCAAATTGCAAATGGATTTAAGGAACTACGTATATAACGTTATTCATGTAAGCTGGCCATTGCAGCGCAAGGGCTTACTACCCACACAATCCGGCTTGTATCTGGATACCTTTCAAACTCACTTAATGAGCTATACTCCGATAACCGTAAGGGACCAGGTTATTGAGGCGGAGGTGTTTAAACAATTTAATAACCTGGTAGAGATAAGGCGTTCGCGCATCAACTCAACCCACACGGGTTTGCCTGCTGTATTGTGGACCTTAGTGGTTATCGGTGGGATGATTTGTATCGTAGTATCCTGGTTTTTTGACGTAAAAAGCTTATCCATGCATGTATGTATGACCGTCTTGCTTGCCGGTTTGTTAGGCCTGATGATTTACCTGATAGGCACGATGGATAATCCTTTCCGCGGAAAAATCAGCGTCACGCCTGCGGCTTTGGAGATGCTTTATCACCAATTGGTGGAGCACCCGTGAATGTTAATCTTCCCGCTTTGGTTGTATTTAAAAATCTTAATTTCATTGCCGGTTTACTTGGAGAGGCAACGTTTGCCTTTAGATAAAGACAGCGACTCTTCAACTAAGGCTGATAATTCCTTCAGCATTGCTTGATATTACTTGATTCAGGTTTTGATGTAAAATCTATACAATCGTCGGTAAATATCAATAAGCGTTGTGTCATGCAACGGTTTATTGCTTTTGCTAAAAACGTGTCAACAGCTGAAATTATCTTCAGCTTATCTCATAGTTAATTAATAATTGCAAAAAAAAGAATGGCTATTAACCGTTCGGTTGGCTATTATTTCTTGAATGTATTACTCGATGTGATTTTTATAAAGTATTTGAAGTTTTAGGTAAATTTTCATAACGTTTTTTGAGTTTTATCAATAAAGCTACTGAAAGAATAAAAGTTTTTTTAAAAAAAATAGTATGAACTGCATTTTTTAGTTGAAATACTTATGTTTTTATTAAAAAATTATAAGAAAATCATTAGAATTCATAAATGCGTAATCTTTAATAGTTTTCTAATTATATATTTGGTATAACTAAAACTAAATACTCTTTTCATGAAGAAATTTTTACTATTCAATTTCTTGTTGCTACTGCTGAGTTCAGCTCGTTTGTATGCGCAAAACCGGACCATCACTGGTGTAGTGACTGGTAGAGACGATGGATTACCGATACCTGGTGTAACGGTGCGAGTTACAGGTACAAATTTGGCAACACAAACAAATGCTAACGGTCGCTACTCTTTGAGTGTCAGTCCTGGTGCTAAGTCGCTCGATTTTACGTTTGTAAGCTACGCGCCGGTTACTGCTAATATTGGCAGTGATAATGTATTGAACGTTGCGTTGCAACCATCAACCCGGCAATTAAGTGAAGTTATTGTTGGTGCAGGTGGTCTGGCAGCCAGTCGTAAATCGCAGGGTACAGCAATAACAACTATTAAAGCAGATCAATTAACGGAGGCTAAAGCCACTAACGTTGCCGCTGGGTTATTAGGTAAGGTTGCAGGTCTGCAGATAAGCGGTACAACAGGTGGCGCAAATCCAAACTTTCGGGTTATTTTAAGAGGTCAGCGTTCATTAACAGGTAACAACGAGGCGCTTATTGTGCTAGACAACGTTATTGTGCCGAATGCTTTGTTAAGTAATTTAAACCCTGAGGATATACAGGATATCCAGGTATTACAAGGTGCCAGTGCCGCTGCATTATACGGTTCTGATGCATCCAACGGTGCGTTGATTATTACAACAAAAAAAGGGCAAAAAGGCAAGGTAGAGATCAAGGCTCAACAAACATTGTCTGTTGAGGCAGTGGCATTCTTTCCTAAACTGCAAAAGAAATATGGTTCAGGCTCCACTAATGATGTGAAAACTTACCTGTCGTACGAAAACCAGCAGTTCGGACCTGCGTTCGACGGTACGTTGAGAGATTTGGGTTTGCCTTTTGCTAATGGTGATATACAGCGTGTGCCTTACGCCTATCAAAATGATAAATATGATTTCTGGGAGAACGGCTTAACCAGCCAAACCGACTTGTCGCTATCATCAGGTGACGAGAAAGGAACATTATTTATGTCCGGACAGTATAACCGTACCACCAGTACTTTGCCAACAGATGTATTTACCCGGGCTAACTTCCGGATAAACGGTACCAGAAATATTACCAGTAAATTATTAGCAACGTACAGTGTTAATTATGCACAGAACCGCTATGACAGATCGTCAACCGGAGCAGGGACAATTTATGACCAGTTATTAAATAGCCCATCGCAGGCACCTATCCTGTCTTATAAAGATTGGAGAAATAATCCGTATGCCGACCCTAGCGGCTATTTCAATGCTTATTACAACAACCCGTATTTCCAGATTGATAACAACAGAAATACGGTACGTAATGATTATTTAACCAGTAGCATTGAGTTAAAGTACTCTCCTGCCAAGTGGGTAGACCTTTTATACCGTACAGGTTTGTCAACACGTAACCAGTCTGATAAATCAACTTCAGATGTATATCGCTTTAGTGATTATATCAAAGCACGTCCGGAGGTTGGTAACTACAAAAAAACCGATCTGGTTGGTTCGGTAACTGATGGGTTCTTTTATTCAACCCGTTTAACCAACGAGTTTCAGGCTACCTTTAAAAAACAGGTTGGTGATTTTAAATTAAATTTAGTAACTGCCGCCTTCATGAGGCAGGATCGGTCAAGGGATTTAAGCTCTTCTATTACGGGCTTAGTACAACCGGGCTTATTTAATTTAGGTAACAGTACCAATCCGCCTACGGCAACCGAAGTAACTTATACTGCTCGTCAGCAAGCTATTTATGGCGTATTAAATGTGGCTTATAAAAATTACCTGTTCTTAAATGCTACCGCTCGTAACGACTGGTTCTCTACACTGGCACCTAATAATCGTTCATTCTTTTATCCAAGCGCAAACGTGTCTTTTGTTCCGACGGACGCTTTTGAAGGTTTGAAAAATATAGATCAGATTGATTACATTAAATTAAGAGCAGGCTACTCTAAAGTGGGTAATGTAAATATTGGTAATTCTACCGATTTTGGTGCTTACCGCCTGGATCCGACATTTTCTCAGGGATCAGGTTATCCTTATAATGGAGTAGGTGGTTTTACGCTGAACAATACTATCGTATCCACAGATTTAAAACCTGAGTTTACTTACACGTTTGAAACCGGTGCAGAGATGAGCTTTTTAAAAGATCGTA
This sequence comes from uncultured Mucilaginibacter sp., assembly GCA_913777515.1. Lineage (GTDB taxonomy): Bacteria > Bacteroidota > Bacteroidia > Sphingobacteriales > Sphingobacteriaceae > Mucilaginibacter. Next base: position 17,664 of record CAJYSL010000277.1, on the reverse strand, counting down.
TCAATGCAACGATAACTTATTATCACAACCGGTCTGACAATCAAACCGTAACAGCTGCTGTTTCGACGGCTACCGGATACAGTAACTACCTGTTAAATGCCGGTCAAACATCAGGTTATGGTATTGAGTCTTTGTTGAATTTAACGCCGGTTAAAACTAAAGACTGGAGAGTTGATGTTGGCGCTAATTACGCTTACTCACAAGTAGTTGTTGATTATTTGCTGGGAGGTTTACCCAATATTAATATATCCGGTGGTACGCCTGGTGTTTACGGCGTTGCAGGCAGACCATATCCCGTAATTCAAGGTGCAGGCTATGTCCGTGATGACCAGGGACGTATTGTTGTAAATGCAGTAACCGGTTATCCTTCACCCACAAGTAACGTGGTTGATTTCGGAAACAGCCGCCCTACGAAAGTACTGGGCTTGAATTTTAATGTGAGCTACAAAGGATTTAGCCTAACCAGTGTAGCCGAGTACAGAGCTGGTTATGTTTTCTATGCCGGTGCAGGTACAGGTCTTGATTTTAACGGTGCTGGTATTAACTCTGTTGCTTATGATAGGGAACGCTTTGTTATACCAAACTCTTCATATTTGCAAAATGGCGTGTATGTAGCTAACACCAATGTTACTGTTAGAGACGGCGGCCCTGCTTACTGGAGTATTTCAGGACCAAGAAGAGGAATTAATGAGAATTATATTATACCAGGTAATTTCTGGAAAATACGTGAAATTGCCCTGGCTTATACCTTGCCTAAATCACTCTTAGGGGATTCAAAAATTATTAAATCGGCACGTATCAGCGCACAAGGCCGTAACCTGTTCATATTTACGCCTAAAACCAATGTTTACGGCGATCCGGAGTATAGTTCAAATACCGCCAACAATGGTAACGGTATTGGCTTAACTGCATTGTCAAACCCGCCGTCACGTTATTATGGTGGTACTATATCATTAACTTTTTAAAGCATAAAAATGAAGAATACATATAAATTCATATTAACGGGAATAATTGCTTTGGCAAGCACTTCCTGCAAAAAATATCTTGATGTCAACGTAAATCCAAATCAGGCGATATCAGGAACACCTGATTTGGTATTACCTCAATCTATTGTTTCGGTTGCTGCAAATACAGTAGGTTTTAATTTTTACGGGGCGCAGGTTGTTGGCTATTTAGCAAACGGTGGTGGTGTAAGCGGCTGGGGAGCTATCATATCTTACAATTACTTAACAACCGATCAGTCAGCCCGGTTCTCAGAAACTTATGATACCGGTAACGATATACAATACGTAATCAACAATACAGAAGGTAAGCCGGAGTATGCGCAGTATAATGCTGCTGCCAAGGTCATGAAAGCATTCATCTTTCAGCGCCTGGTTGATCAGTATAATGATGTTCCATATACGGAAGCTTTTAAGGGCGCTGAGCTGGTAACTCCAAAATACGACAAGGCCACTGACATCTACAAATCGATTGCTGATTTGTGTGACGCTGCTATCGCTACTTTTAACGCTAATCCAGCAGCTACGCCTACGTTTAAAGCTGCAGATCCTTTATTTGGTAATTCAAATACAGCCACTACAGAAATAGACCGTTGGATACAGTTTGCGAATACTCTAAAACTTAGGCTGATTGTAAGAGCCGGAAGTAAAGTAGCGTTTACTAATAAAACGTTTGATGTTAAGGGCTTTTTAACTGACGATGCTATTGTAAACCCAGGCTATGCCAAAATTTCGGGTAAACAGAATCCGTTTTGGGATACCTATGCTTACAGTAATGCTAATGCGGCCCGTACTGTAGGTGCCCAGTATGTTCCAACACCATACATTATTGGGTTTTTCGACGGCAAAAAGCTAAAAGACGATACTCGCATTAACTTGTATTACAAAAATGGCGCTGCAATCTCAGCCGAACGCTTCTATAACCAATTAGGTAATCAAACAGATGCAGCAGGCCGCGGGCAAACACCTAACTCCTGGTACAAAGGGTCAAGTGCATTGGTATATGATCAGGCGGGAATATTTAAAGGGCCAGATGCCGGAATGCCAATATTTTTGGCGGCAGACAGTTACTTTTTACAAGCAGAGGCAAGATTGTCCGGTTTAATTAGCGGCAGCGCGGCTACAGCATTCGATAATGGTATGTTGGCGTCTTTTAACTACCTGGATAAGAACGCAGCCGGTATTGTTTCGGGAACTATCCCGGGTAGCTCAACAATAGCCAGGAGTCCTGCAAACGAACTTACCGCTTACAAATTGGCTAATGCTGGTTCTTACTTGGTAAATTTTGCCTTAGCTGCTACGCCCGCACAACAATTAGAAGCTATCATAACTCAAAAATACCTGGCGTTAAACTTCATTATTTCTGATGAAAGCTGGAATGAGTATCGCCGTACTGGGTATCCGTTCAATAACGTACCCGGCACTCAAACTAATCCAACAACTGCCGTAAATTCATTTACTTCGATAGTGACTGAAGCAACAGGGCCTGATAAGTTACCAACCAGGTTGCTTTATCCACAGTCCGAGTTTGTATATAACGCTTCTAATGTTCCCACTGTAGATAAGTATACCTCCAAGATTTTTTGGGCTAAATAACTGATTGCTCGCTATTAAATTAAAGAAAATGAAAAAAATATATAACTATCTGATTCTTTGTGTTTCTGTGTTTTTGATGTCTTCCTGCCTGAAAAGCAAAGAAATCATCGGGCCGGAAGCTCCCAATAGTGCCGGTGCAATTATTGAGTTTGCTAACCCGGCTGTAATCGCTTCGGGTTCAGCCAGCTTAACAGTACCCAATGCTCGTTATGAATTTCTCTCCCTGAAAACAGGTGGGAAGGTTCATATTGATGTGAATTATGCCGGTACAGCAGGTACTGCACCAACTGATATCAATGTTGGCTTAACAACTGATGCGGATGCATTAACTAATCACCTGTCACCTGCACAGGCAAACCGTACATCTTATGTGCCGTTACCTTCTAACTTTTATTCTCTCCCAGCCTCGGTTACTATTCCAGCCGGACAAAAGTTAGCAGGGTTTGATATAAATATTACGGACCAGTTTGCGGCAAATACCACTTATGCCGTTGCTTTAAAAATATCATCTGCAAGCTCGGGTACCATAAGTCGTAATTTCGGGACTATAATTGTTGCTTTAAGACGAATTCCGTAATCAAACATTTTATTTAAAAGCCAACGCCCTGTAATTAATTGCAGGGCGTTTTTCGTTAACGCGTACTTTGGAACTATTATGTAACTACAATAGTTTGTGTTGGCTGCTTAACTTTTATTCAAAAAGAATGATGAAATGAATGTAGACTGCTAACTCTGCAATCATGTTAAATTTTTCGAGCTTAGTTGAAAGTCTAGGGATTTGTAAAAGCTTCAAAGGTTAGAGTTTTATCAAGATCAGACAGGTTTTTATTTGAGTATGATTGCCTGGTAGCTTGTTTTGATATTTAGTCTTTGCAACACTTATCCAAGAAAGGGAATATCAATAGTCCATCTGGAAATTTATAGACTAAAAAGTAACTAGAGCGATCCGTAGTTATTAGTGTTTTCCTAAATATACATAAACGAAAGCAACAAGTAAGAGGAATAACTATTTAAATTAACTTATAATTTACCAAAAAGAAATTAAGGCTTTGCAAACGACATGGCTTTTAATTTCTATATTAAGGTCTTCGTTTATCCAAAGATAATTCGTGTATCTAAACCGTTTTTATCCATGAAAAATCTATTCTACCTTATTGCACTAGCGGTCGCTATCCAGGCTTGTAATCAACCGCAAAACCAAAACACTGCTACATCTAATCAAATTATAGTTAATGGTGTGGCAGACAAAGCCTATAATGGGCAAAGCGTAATGCTGGTTAACCAATCCGTTACTCAAAGAGATACTGCTGAAATTGTTAACGGACATTTTCAAATCAAAATGCCATTTAAGCAGGCAGCTGATTATCGTTTTTACGGCTATAATCAAGCGACTAACAGCAATTCAGAAACCCACTACGACGTCTTGGTTGCGCAACCGGGAACCATAGCTATTAAAGCTGATATGGCTAACCTCGAAAAGTCGGTTGTTACCGGGGCGCCCGATAACGATTTGTATCAATCATTCCTGAAATCCGATGCAGAAATCACGCAGCAAATCTACCGGAAACTAGCTGAAAAGTACGGTAAGGATTATGAAAAACACTTTGAGTCGGCAGATCCGCTGTATAAAGAAGTAATGGCTTATTATGAAAAATTGGCAAGTGCTTTAAATGCAAATAAGGTTGAATTTGTACAGAAGAATGCAAACTCATTTGCCGCTTTATATATGTTACAAGACAAGGACGGAGAATTAGATTCTGTTACGCGTGAGACACTTTACAACAGATTAAGCAATAAATATAAGCAAACCCCAGCGGCAAGATTTGTTATCAACAAGATAAGGGCAGAAAATGTAACAGCTTTAGGCAAACCAGCGCCCGATTTTGAGCTGGCGGACCCGTCCGGGAAAATGGTTAATTTACAAAGCTTTAGAGATAAGTATGTATTATTGGACTTTTGGGCCAGTTGGTGTGGGGTTTGCCGTGAAGAGAAGCCTAATTTGATTAAGACATACCAGAAATTTAGCGACAAAGGATTTACGGTTTTGGGTATATCACTGGATCATAAAAAGGACAAGGCAAACTGGCTAGCCGCCATTCATCAAGACAAATTGGAATGGCAACAGGTAGCTGATCTTCATTCGCCAGAAAATAAGGCGGCGATTCTATATGGCGTAACCTCAATTCCTGACAATATACTTGTCGGCCCGGATGGAAAAATTGTTGCAAAACACCTGACGGATGAGAATTTAAACAAGAAACTTCAGGAGTTATTATCTGCCAAATAAAATGATGTTAGTGATTAGCCACATTTACGCTTATCTGATTTATATTTTCAAGGGATAGTTAGACAGGATGGTCAACTCAGTAAATATTTTACACCGAAACAATAATAAGATACCTAGGACCAAATGCTTTAACTATGCTAATTAAGAATAATTGCTATTGCTAATGAAAAAATGCGCTTTGCTGTTTTTTATCTTTTGTGTTACCTCTGCCGTATTTGGGCAAGTGCCTAAGGAGAGATTTTTAAGCGCAGCTGCAGGCTACGGCACGGAGAATGATTGGGGAAATACAGGCTTTTTCTTCCGGGCCAATTATGATGTTTACCTGACTAAGCGCTTAAACCTCGACCTATCGGTCAATCGCTTTACTACAGATATCTACAATGCATCCAAAGGTAATCCAACCGGATTTGAAGGTCAGAACCGTAAGTATAACGCCTGGTTTGTTTCGCCGGCATTAACCTTTAAGTTTAATAAGCCCGGTGCACTAATAAGAACTGGCATTAAAGCTGGTCCTGCGTTGAGGTATGCCAATTATGTTATTCTCAAAACTTACCAGGAAAGGGTTTATAATGACGGTCATAAGGAACTTGTTCCGGGCACCGTGGCTTATCATACTAAAAAGGGGTTTAGGCTTGGATTGTACAATAGCGTTTACGGCGAAGTACGATTATCTAAAAGATTTTATACCGGCTTGTTTGTAGACGCATACAGCTTTATCATAGAGCTCGAACATTTTCTTCCGGGGATTAGTTTGTCTTACAAACTTTGAATAATTGTATTTATAATTCTTCAGCAAACTGGATGTGATTGATAGGATAATAAATAATCTGTGAATTCTTGTGAATTGAGTACCTGGACAAATATCTTCTATGTCATTTAACAGACAGGTATGTTATTACCTACCACTTGCTGGTATGAAAAACAATATCTGGAAAAGACATCACTATTGAAGATATAAATATGTAGCCTTGGAAGGTGAACTTATAAATCGTGTCTTTTTGGGGGGGCCAAAACAAAAAAAGCGCCTGTATCATTGATGTAAGCACTTTTGCGGAATGGATTGCACGCTAATCTATTCCATCAATGTAATCAGCAATATTTTGATAATCTTTAAAAGAAGTACTTTTCTGATCACTTATATTTGATTTAAAACAGTTTGTTTTCTAATGATTGAGAATGTTTTTTTAAACTTAATTGGGGCATTAAGCAAGTCTTTATCCCTTAAACTAAATTTGACGTGCTGTTGATAATTTACGAATAGCTGAATCATGTATCCGATTTTTAAACATAAAGCAGTATTAAAAAATGATTAAATCCGTTCTACTCGTATGGGTAATTTGCGTACTGCTGCAGTTGAGCAGTATAGCATCGTCAGAAGCCCAGGTAACACCAAAGCAGAAATGGTTGCAAGAAAGGTACGACCAGGTAGTGATGATAAGCGATGATCGGGTGGCTCAATCGGAGGGAGATTACTTAATAGACCTTCCTATACGCGAGAAAGCTGATAGCAATTATGTGTTTTTTGTAAGCGCGAAAATCCCAGTCGAGATGTTTACTAAACAGGAAAGTTTTTATCCGGCAATCAAAGAATTTATTTTAATTATACCTGATTGGAAGATTGATCAGAAAGTAGCGAAAGATGACAAAAAAGGCGCGGTTACGTTGAAACCGGCCACCGCCAATTGGTATTATCTTATCAGAAGAAACGGTAGCAGCATACAGACAGACAGCCTTTATATCGCTGCCGACAATAAACAGCCACAGCTGGCGTATGCCGCAGTTAAGGCGCCTGAAGGCATGCTCAAATTTTACCGTTCTGAATATTATGGCTCAGTGTGCTGTCCTAGAGACCCCATGCGGGATTTGCTTAAAGAAGATGTCCCCTTTATAAGGGATTTTGAAAACAAAAATAACGTTACCATTATCGGAACCTATAGGCAACCTCTCGGAAAAGAAGGAGAACATGCAGTTTATTATACATTGCCTAACCTAACAACCAAACAGCGATTAGCATTTATCCTTGACAAGCGTTGGCAGTGGATTTTAAATGCAAAATTAAAGGATCTTAATTTTAAACCGCAGATATTCACACCGCGACTTGTACCATTTATTAAAACCGGATTCACAGCAATGACCATTATACCATATGAAAAATGAAGGCCTTAGTTGAATATTATTAGCTTAATTTTAAATTGCATTAAGGCGAAGCTGCTCACTTCTATTGAGTGCTTCCGGTACAAAAAAAGCGCCTACATTATTGATGTAAGCGCTTTTGCGGAATGGACGGGACTCGAACCCGCGACCCCATGCGTGACAGGCATGTATTCTAACCAGCTGAACTACCACTCCTCCCGTTTGGGATTGCAAAGGTAATCGCTTATCTTAAATTTCCAAAATAATGTGTCAAAAATTTAAGCCTATTTTTTTATTGGTTTGATTATGAGTTGATTTAAATGAAATGAGTGTTTGGCCTATTAATATAACCAGCGACATAACCGGTCGTTTATTCCAAATCGCTAACAGTTGCGTGGCTGGTTTGCTGGCAGTGAAAATTGGTAAAACTGAGTATGCTAAGCATACTGAACTACAATTAATCTTGATAACTTAACGCTAACATTGAGTTAATAAACATATCGGTTGTTTGTAATGGTAATTATCCGCATGAAAATTCGCTTCTTAATTTTATTCTGTCTGCTTGGGTTCAAAGGTTTTGCGCAGTATATGGGTGCGCAGGCTAATTATAAACCGGTATCCGGCGGCGATTGGGTAAAGGCTAAAAATTATTACCTGCTTACGTTGTTTGAGCAAAACGAAGCCGCAAAAAAGCTGCTTAAGTCAGACCCGGAGCTTCAGCAACTGGCTCAGGTCAAGTACAATGCCGTGCAATCCTCACTCGCAGAGTGTAAGGATGCGTTGTGCCTGCCCGAAAAGCAAAAGTTTACCGACGATGAAATACAAAAAGTGAGCAACCGCTTTAGGGTGCTTTACCAACCCACCAATGCCTTGGGTAATTTGGTTAAACTGCATTTGATTCCCTCGGGCATGTACATTATATACGGTAACGAAAAGCCGGTTGACCTTCTGGTAAAAGCCTGGGAGCAGGACGCAAATTATGTCAACTACACCATCGGCGTTTACGCAGAGGGCAAAAAACCTAATTATCCCCAAGTCGATTCCATTAGCTTTGATGTGAAAAGGAAAGGATACACCAACCTGATGTATGATTGTGCAACCGACATTGCAGAAAGCAACAGTAGCAAAGGGTTGTTTTTCAGTCCATCTTTAAATGCAGCCCTGCTTTACCTCGAGATTAACGAACGCCGTAATGCAGGCTTTTACGAGCCTATGGCTACTACGGCTAATAAATCTGCCGTCAGTAAGGTAAGCAAAATTAAATGGGCATCCTATCCGTACTCGCATATCTTGGTACCGGGTGCCGGGCCCGATAACCTGACTACGCCGCTCAGCGGGGAAGGGATGCTGCGCTGCAGGGCGGCAGCCCGGCAATATTTTGCGGGCAAAGCGCCGTTTGTAGTGGTATCGGGTGGCAGTGTACACCCATACAAAACAAAGTATAACGAGGCGGCCGAGATGAAAAAATATATGGTCGGCACGCTGCATTTGCCGGAGAATGCTGTAATCATCGAGCCTCATGCCCGCCATACTACCACCAACATTCGTAACGATGTTAGGCTGATGTTCAGGTATGGTATCCCTATGGAAAAGCCCGGCCTGATTGTGACCGATAAAAGCCAGAACAACGGGATTACCAACATGGATAAGCGTTGCTTAAAGGAGTTAGGATATGTGCCTTACAAGCTTGGCAAGCGCTTATCCGAAACTGCATTGGAGTTTTACCCGGTCATCACCTCGCTGCAAATTGATGCAGACGAGCCCATGGACCCTTAGTTAACATAAATAAAAGTCATCCTGATGAAAAAGAATGTCCTGATTTCGTGCATTGCTTTAGTTGCTGTACTCGCCACGGCGTTTTTAAACAAAGAAGTGGATATGAGCATAGACCGCGAAACAACGGTTGACTCGTTAGGAGCTTGCCAGGGTATATCTTATCAAAACGGGCGTGTGTTTTTATATGGCGACCGCGAGGTTGGCATGATTCGCGAATACAGGATGCAGAGCGATAGCCTGTGCTATTTAAGTAAAGAATACAAATTGACCGAAAATGGGCAGGACGTGATTGGCCATCCCACGGGGATTGCCTATAACGGAAGCGACAAAGTTTTTATAGGTAATTCGGTTAGATTAAACCCCGAAGGCACCAAATGGAAAGCCGTAATCTACCACGTAAACTGGAAAGGCTTGCTGAAAACCGGTACGCTGAATGGCAACCTGTTAAAAACTATTGATGACGATGCCTGCATACAGGGCACCCGCCCCGAGTATGTTAAATATAATAACCGCTGGTATGTAGCTACGGCCGACTACGGCGACCATGGCAACGAGGTGCGCCTGTACGACCCCGAGAAGCTGGCTAACTGCAGTAAAACGTCAGAGCCAGGTGTGCTTTTCAAAAAGTTTACTTGCACGCCCTGGGTGCAAAACCTGCACTGGCTACCTAAAGAAAAAATACTGGTACTTATCCAAAACCAGGTAGAAGGTCACAAATGGCGATTTACTTATGTAGATTTTGAAGCATCTGTCAATGCCGGACAGATGAAAGTGATAAAGCAAGTTGACATCAATCAGCGGGCTGACGAACTGGAAGGCTTTGCCTTCATCAATAAAACAAAAGGCATCGCGGTCACTTCATCTCGCAAAAGCAACGTTAACTATCTCACTGCTCAGTGGTAGCTTTGAATGATGTTGTCCTTATTTCTTCTTAATATTTGTTAATACAAAGTTAATCTTATTGCGCGGTTAACTTAAGATGCTACAGGTAGCTTTGTTGCCAATATGGCAAACAAATACACTTGTTGTTTTTATTTCGTCAATAATAACTGTTCCTGTTATCCGTTTTAGCCGGCTCTTAACGCTTTCCTAATGTAATTGCCTATGTAAAAAGCTGACACTTTACTCCGTATTAACAATCACAACCTCATAAAACACAAAAACCGGTGAGTGCGCCAACAATCGTCCGGTTAATGTGCCTGGTTGACCAATCAAATTAATTTAATCTTACCAACCATGTTTAAAAGTACGAATAAAAAGATTATTCCTGCTCTTTTAAAACTGACGTTGAACAGCATTTGTTTTTTGCTGCTGTTCATTTTGTCATTTTCTGTTCCCGTAGTTTCTTACGCAAAATCGGGCTCAAATGTTTTACCGCCGGTTACCGGTATCGTTACTGATGAAGATAATCAACCCATTGCCGGTGCATCCGTGCATGTAAAAAATTCTACCACCGGTACCACCACTAACGCTGAGGGGCGGTATACTCTTAACGTTGATAAAGGTACGGTACTGGTGTTTACTTTTATTGGCTACTTAAGTCAGGAAGTAACTGTGGGCGATGGCCCCATCAATGTTAAACTTAAACTGCAATACAATAAGCTTAACGAGGTAGTAGCCATCGGTTACCAAACCCTGCGTAAAAGTGATGTTACTGGTGCGGTGTCCAGTGTAAAAGCCAGCGAACTTAACCTGGCTGCGCCTACTTTGGGCCAGGCACTGGTAGGTAAAGTGGCCGGTGTACAGGTATCGCAAACCACCGGAGCACCTTATCAGAGTACTAAAATAAGGGTACGCGGTATTGGTTCTTTTAACGCCAGTTCAGACCCGCTGTACGTTATCGACGGTTATCCGGCTAATAATGATGTGTTTATTAACCCTGATGATATTGAGTCGGTTGACATTTTAAAAGATGCAGCTTCGGCAGCTATTTACGGCTCGCGGGCTTCTGGTGGTGTGGTTTTAATTACCACCAAACGCGGTAAAGACGGCAAAGGTAAATTTGAGTACAATGTGCAAATGGGAAGCGACCGTTTGGCACACAAAGTAAAGCTACTGAACTCAAACGACTTTGCCCAATTGGTGATTGATGGCCGTAACAACGCCTACCACGATTTGTGGCAAAATGCCGGCAAAGTTTGGAACGATGCCATGTACTCAGATAACAACGCTACCCGTGTAGCCAATGTAGGTAATGCAGGCAGTGTGCAAATCCCTACTTATCTGTATGATTTCGCCTCGCAGTCGTTAATCCCGCAAACGGTAAACACCGATTGGCAGGATGAATTGTATCAGCATGCGTTTTTTCAGAAGCATACGCTGTCTTTTTCGGGCAGTAATAACAATACCCGTTACTATGTAAGCGGTGCTTATCAAAACCAGCAGGGTATTATCGTTTCGTCTGGGCAGGAGCGTTACAACTTCCGTTCAAACATTTCGTCTGATATCAGCAAACGTCTGCACGTAGATGCTAACGTTGCTTATACTCAGAATTATAACCGCGAAATTCAGGAAGGCCGTTTTGACCACGGGCCAATATTAGGCGCCTTGATTTACATGCCTTTCTTCCCGGCTTACAACCCCGACGGTTCATTAGCTACCAACGCAGCAGCATCGCAATCGGCCGCATTTGGTTATCAGAGCATCGAAAACCCGGTGGCATTGGCTACGCGTACTAAAATAAACCGCAAGGGTTACCGTACCGCTATCAACGCCTCGGCCAGTTATAAGATACTGGACGATTTGACCGTTAAAGCCAGTTTGGGTACCAATACCTACAGCGAAAAGTATGATTATTACCTGCCGACCAATTTAAGTGCCGGTGCTAATCCTCCGGGCTCGGCTCAGGCCATTGCTGCGGCAACAGCAACGGCACAAACTACTACAGTGAACGACCAACTGGCTGAGTTTACGTTGAGTTATAACAAGCAGGTAGGCGAGCATCACTTCAATGCTATTGGTGGTTATACCGCTCAAAAAAATATGCGCGATGCCATCAGCGTTACCGCAAAAGGATTTTTGAATGATAACGTTCCCGAAATTACCGGTAAAGGGGCCGATCCTTCGTTTTTTACATTGAATAACGGTCCTACCGGTAAATCAAACTTTACATTGTTGTCTTACTTTGGCCGTTTAAGTTATGATTTTGCCGGCAAGTATTTCTTAACCGGTTCGTTCCGGGCGGATGGTTCATCACGTTTTGGAACCGTAAACAGATATGGCTACTTCCCTTCAGTATCCGGCGGCTGGAATATTTCTCAGGAGCCGTTTTATAAAAAGCTACTGGGTGATGAATCAACTGTCAAATTACGGGCCAGTTGGGGTAAGGTAGGTAACTACAATATTGGCAACTACGGTTATTATCAAACTTTGGCCAGCCCAACCGGTGTCGTATTTGGCAGCTCAAGCAGTGTGGCCACGGCTACTTACCCTAACGGTATAGCAGATAACAGATTAAGTTGGGAAACCACATCACAATATAACTTTGGTACCGATGTTGGTTTGTTTAAAGGCCGTTTGTCTGTAATTGCTAACTATTACGTAAGTTACTCTACCGATTTATTGTACTATCAGCCTATCTCGGCTATCTCGGGCAGTACTACCATCTTAACCAACCTGCGTAACTCACAAATCCGTAACCGCGGTTTTGATTTTCAGTTAGATGGCCGTGCGGTTAATGCTAAAGATTTTTCGTTGAATATTAGCGGTAACATTGCTGTCAACCGCAATATGGTAACCAAGTTAAGCGGTAACAACACCATTATTATCAACGGCGCTGAACGCTCTTATCTTACCAACATTACTCAACAGGGGCAGCCGGTAGGTATGTTTTACGGCTTTAAGGTTGCCGGTATTGTTACGCCCGAAACTTTGGGTAAAGTGGCCCCATCGGCTTCGCAGTCTAACCCATTACGGGTAGGAGATATGTACTTTGAGGATACCAATAAAGACGGAATCGTAAACGATGCCGATAAAACGGTAATTGGCAGCCCTTACCCTGATTTTACTTACGGTTTTGCCATCACTACCACTTACAAAAAGTTCGACCTGAATGCCTCATTTAACGGCTCTAAAGGTAACAGTGTGCTCGACGGTCAGGATTATTACCTGTACAACATGGAGGGCTCGGGTAATAATTATGCAGATGTAGTAAACCGTTACCGCAATGCTGCACAGCCGGGTAATGGTACCGTTTACCGTGCCTCACGTGCCGGTACTCAAAGCAACAGCACCCGCTTGTCTACCTTTTACTTACAGGATGGTTCTTTCCTGCGCTGTAATAACATTACGCTGGGCTACACCTTGCCTAAATTGCTGAACGGCAAACTGGGTATATCAAGCGCGCGCCTCTATGCCAGCGTGGTTAACGCATTTACCATTACCAAATACAAAGGTTACAACCCCGAGGTTGATTACAACTACACCAGCGGAGCATCAAATAATACCCAGCCAGCCAACCTGGCACCTGGCGTAGACTATGGTGTTTACCCCCTGGTACGCTCATATAACTTAGGTTTAAGAGTTGCATTTTAAAACATATTGAAATGAAAAAAACATTGATAACAACTGCTTTTGCTGCCGGCCTGATCTTATTTTCGGCTTCGTGCAAAAAAAGCTTTTTAGACCAAAAAGACCCTAATGCCATTGAACTGGCTACCAGCTTTCGCACACCTGATGATGTGTTGAGTGCAGTAAATGGTATTTACCAATCATTGCGCAGCAGCAATAATATCGGCGAAAATAGTGGTTTATGGACAGATGAGCGCTCTGATGATACTGGCCGTAATGATAACCAGAGTAATGCCGGAGAGCCCTTCCAGTTTGGCGATTTTTCTATCCTGCCGAGCAATACTTACCTTAAAAGCCACTGGGTATCTATGTATACAACAATTGCCCGGGCAAATCTTGTATTGTCAAACATTGATCAGGTAACTTTTACCGATCCGGCGGTTAAGCAGCAATATATTGCAGAGGCTAAGTTTTTACGCGCAACTGCATATTTTCATATGGTTCGCTTATGGGGTGATGTGCCGCTGGTAACTAAACAATTGGTATATCCGGAAGATGTTACGGCTAATACCTTCCGCGAAAAACAAGCTACCGTTTATGCACAGATTGTAGCTGACTTAAAAGATGCTTTAAACAGCAATCTGCCTAACCTACAAACCAGTTCTGGCATTGGCCGTACTTCGAAAGCTGCTATAAACGCAACGCTGGGCCAGGTTTATTTAACAATGGCTACCACGCAAGATCAATCCAACCGCCAGAGCAACCTAAACGATGCCAAGACTTATTTGCTGGCAGCCTACAACATGCGTTCGTTCGGTGCTTTGAGCAGTATACCTTATACGGATGTGTTTGATGTAACCAAAAAATCAACCTGCCCCGAACTGATTTGGCAAATTGTAAACAAGCAAGGCGACCCTAACTATAGCTCGTCTATCGCGGCCAACAATCAGCCTACCGGCGAAACTATTAACTCGCTTAAAACTACCACCGGTGTTGGCGGCAACGTAACGCCCGACTTAATTAAGGACTATGAAAGCGGCGACCCGCGTATGGCCTTTTCGGTAAAATATGCGAATGCATCGTCGGTAAAAGATTATTTCATCACTAAATTTAGAGATACCAGCCCTGCAGCATCAAACCTGGGTTATGGAGGTAACGACTGGATACTGATTCGCTACGCCGACGTGATATTAATGTTGGCCGAAGTAAGTAATTATTTAGGCGATACTGCCGGTGCAATACAATACTTAGATATGGTACGTGCCCGTGCAGGAGTGCCTTTGTACTCAGTGGTTTCGGCTACCTCGGCTTACAGCAGCAAATACCCTACGCTGCGTTTGGCCATTTTACACGAACGCCGTGTTGAGCTGGCTTTTGAGCATCATCGCTGGTTTGATTTGCTACGTACTTTTAGTACCGACGAGCTGGTAACTTACTTTAAAAGTAAAAGCCAGTCCGATTTTGGTATTGCCAGGTTAGCTAATTTTAGCACTAAAGACCGTTATTATCCCATTCCGTTCGACGAGTATAAACTCGACCCGACAAGGATGTATCAAAATCCGGGTTATTAATAACCGCATCGTTATACTCAGGAGGAAAATACTTTCCTCCTTTTTTCTTTCTTTGCCCTGTATGAAAAAACTGCTCTCCGTTATCGCTTTATCGTTAACAGTCGCTTTGGCATCAGCACAAAATGCCCAAAAGGTTAACGTGTTTTTGGGTTCGTCCGGCGACCATGGACAGATGTCGCCTGCGGCTTCAACGCCCTTCGGTATGTTAAGCATTGGTCCGCAAACGTACCCCAAGCTGCATATGGGTTATGAGCATAAAGCCAAAACGTTTTTAGGTTTTACCCATAACCGTTTTGAGGGTGTAGGATGCCAGGGGAGTGGTGGTAACATATTAATCAAACCTTTTATTGGTAGCGATGCAGCCGCGTGTGTACTCAATAAATCAGCCGAGAGTGCTGGTCCGGGTTTTTACGAGGTAGCTTTTACCAATAAACTTAAAGTGGCCATCGCCGTAAACGGTAACGCCGGTGTCGAAGATTATACTTTTCCTGAGAACAGCAATAAAGGGCTTCTGATTAACCTGAGCCATACGCTGGCTAATAAATTCGTAGCCGAAGAGCATCAGGTAGCAGATAATGGCATTAGTGGTTGGATAGATTCGCGCACTACCTGTAACGTGGGCACTTACCGGGTGTATTATGCCATTAAATTTAGTAGTCCGGTAAAATTAAAGCAGGTAAGTGAGCATGAGCTACTGGCTGACGTGGGTAACGCCTCACACATTCAAGTTCATGTTGCTTTTTCGAGCGTTGATGTGTTGCATGCTAAAGCTGCGCTTGCTGATGCTGGTCTGTTGTCAGTTAAAAATGCCGGTCAGAATAGCTGGAATAGTCTGTTAAATAATATTACTGTAAAGGGCGATGCTAACCGCGAAAAGTTGTTTTATTCGTTACTATACCGCACCATGGAGTCGCCTTACCTGGTGTCAGAAAAAGATGGTAGCTATCGTGCTACGGACGGTAGCCTGCAACACACCAACGGACAGGTTTACAACGGATGGGCCATTTGGGATAACTACCGCACCCAATTACCCTTACTAGCACTACTTTATCCGGATAAGTACCAGTATATGGTTAACTCGATTGCTAATATGTATAAATACGGCAAAAAGGACTATGCCACCCAGCACGAACCATCAAATACCGTGCGCACCGAGCATGCTATTGTGGTTTTACTAGATGCTTACCGCAAAGGCTTCAAAGTTGATTTTAAAAGCATCGACGATTCATTGGTAGCCGAAGCCGGTCGCCTGGATTTTGCGCACCCTGATAAAGCATTGGAGTCGAGTTATGACATCTGGGCGTTGTCGGAGATTATGAAAATTATAGGCAAACCTGAGTTAAGCGCCAAATACCGCCAACAGGCCTTGCAATACAAAGAGTACTGGAACAAAGATTTTAAAGACCTTACCAAGCCCGATGTTGACCGTGTTTCGGCGCGGGGCATGTACCAGGGAACCATTTGGCAATACCGCTGGCTGGTACCTTTTGATAATAAAGGGCTGATTGAACTGGCTGGTGGGGAGCAAGAATACTTAAAGCAGCTTAACGAATTTTTTGATAACGATTATTATAACCACGCCAACGAGCCCGACATACAGGCGCCGTTAATGTTCAATGCCACCTCGCAACCCTGGCACTCGCAGTACCTGGTGCAAAAGTATGCGGTTGATACCGTAGTGCAGTATTACTTTAACGATAACAGCCGCGGCATCGACCCGTTTGTAGATGTCATCTACCAAAACAAACCTGATACCTATATCCGTACCATGGATGACGATGCGGGTGCCATGTCGGCCTGGTATGTTTTTGCAGCAACCGGTATTTTTCCGACATGCTCAGGCTGGCCGGTTTATTATTTAAGTGTGCCGCTATTTGCCGAGGTGCAGCTTAAAACCGGCAATCAAAACTTTACGGTTAAGGTAGCCAACTACGCGCCCAATCGCCGGTATATACAGTCGGTTACCCTAAATGGCAAGCCGCTTAGCCGCAATTGGCTTACTCACCAGGAAATTACAAAAGGCGGAACTTTAATTATCACTGCCGCCGATAAACCAAACCCCAATTTCGGCATCACCAACCAATGGATTTCATCGGTTGATATGCAATAATTTATTCATTCCCTGATTCATGAAAACTAAATTCATCTTAACAATCCTTGTATTACAAGCTTTTGCTTTAATATCCAAAGCACAAAATAAAATAATGGTTGCTGCACATCGCGGCGACTGGCGCAACGCTCCCGAAAACTCATTGTGGGCTTTTAAAAATGCCGCTGCTATGGGCGTTGATATTTTAGAACTGGATTTAGCCAAAACCAAAGACGGCGTTATCGTCATCATGCACGACCAAACTATCGACCGTACCACGAACGGCAAAGGCACTCCCGACGACTATACCTATGAGGAGATAGAAAAGTTCAGCTTGCGAAACGGCCTGGGCCGTGTAACCGCTAATAAAATTCCAACGCTTAAAGAAGTGATGCTGGCCCTTAAAGGCAAAAAGGTAATGGTTAACCTGGACAAGAGCTATCCTTACTACCATGAAGCTTTTGCCGTATTAAAAGAAACCGGAACACTAAAACAGGCTATATTTAAAGCAGAGGTTACTTATGCCCAGTTAAAAGAAAAATATCCTACCCTGATAGATAGCATCATTTACATGCCTATTGTTAACCTGGATAAATCCGAAGCCAGAAAAACCATTACCGACTACCTTAAAAACATGAAGCCCTATGCTTTTGAGTGTAACTTTAAGCAGGATACCTCATCCATCCTGAAAGACAATAAATT
>CAJYSL010000276.1 GCA_913777515.1 uncultured Mucilaginibacter sp. | reverse complement strand
TATTCCTTTTTTGTGTGGTTTTTAAAGGCAACAGGACATTTAATAACAATCACATGAAAAAGAAAATCTATTTTTTAATGACTGCGCTGATGCTGAGCTTTGTTGCCTTTACTTCAAATGCCGCTACAAGTGATGACAATGGCAAAAACTACAAAGAGTTTTATGCTACTAAAACCGCCGAAGAAAGAAATGCCCGTGTAGAAGAAATCAAAACGCGTGTAGAAGAAATCAAAGCGATGGATAAATCGCAGCTGACTAAAGCTGAGCGCAAAGAGCTGAAAGCCGAGTTAAAAGACTTAAAAAAAGAAGCTAACGCTGCCAGCACCGGCGGTGGTATCTATCTTTCGGTAGGCGCTATCATCATCATTATTTTAGTACTTATCCTGATTTTATAATCAGCAATACCAAAACGAAAAAAGCTCCCTTACGGGAGCTTTTTTCGTTTATAGCGGGTGCCGTTATAGCAAATTTAAATTTAAAACAAACCTAACTGCCCCTTGCTCAAATCCACATCGTCGGGATTGGTAATTTCGAGCGAAATGATTTTGGCGGCTGTTTCGGGGTTTACATCAGGCACTTCCTTTTCGTCAGTAACGTCCGCCAGTACCTGCGTATCCTCTACCGAAGCCGGGGCCGGGTCAGGTACATCTTCTGCATCATCGTGCTCGGCAATCAGTTGAACGGTTTGTATAGGATGGGCAGAAAGGCGGTTGCCCATGGCTTTCATACCTTTTACATCAATCAAATCGGTCAGGTTCAGTTCTACCAGTTCCAGCACTTGCGCTTTGCCTTTCAATTGCTCTACCTTAACCACCGGCTGTGCTGCTCCCGATATCAGTATCAACTTGGAGCCGGGCTCTTCACTGATAAAGCTGGGTTGCTTACCAACCACAATGTTTTCGAACACAAAACGCTTAACCAGGTAGTTTTTTGATTTGCCATCATAATGCACTACGGAGTACACCTTTTCCGGGTCGTACTTCTCAATCAGCAGCATCCTGTCGTCAAAGTGGTTATTCAGGTCAAAGCTATGCAACTCATAGATGCCATTACCGGTTATCGTCAGCACCTTATCATCACCATCAAATTCGCCTAAATACTGACCGCGGCCATCTACATTCAAACGCTTAAGCACGTCATCATACCATATTTTACGCCCGGCCAGGGTAGATACCCCTTTACTTTTAAAAACAATCTTTTTGACCGGATACTTGGTCACCTGGTTACCGATAGAGCTGCGCCCTTTAATGGCAATGGCAGCAAAATCCTCGTCAAACTGTAGCTTTTTAAGCTTGGAGTGCGGCTTCAGTTGCACGTTAACCACCTCGGCTTCTCCGTTAGGATTGGCAGAGAAATACAATACCTTGGTACCCTTAGTGCCTTTGGTTAGGTCGTATTCTTTATCGCGGGTTACGCCTATCACCGAGAAACGCTTGATGAAAGTAGTGCCACTTTCGCCGTCTTTATAAATCAGATTATAAACAGTACGCTCATCGTTCTTTTTAAATACAGCGGCATGGATAATATCCTTACCCACAAAAACTTTATCCTGTACTTTGGTTATAATGCATTTACCGTCAGACCGGAAAACGATAATTTCGTCGATGTCTGAACAATCGCAGATGTATTCGTCTTTTTTGAGACCGGTGCCCACAAAGCCATCCTCGCGGTTTACATATAACTTCACGTTAGCCAGCGCTACCTGTGCTGCCTCTACCTTATCAAAAGTGCGCAACTCAGTTTTACGCTCGCGCCCTTTGCCGTATTTCTCCTTCAGTTTGTTAAACCAGGCAATGGCATAATCGGTAAGATGTTTGAGGTGATGCTTTACCTCTTTAATCTCTGCCTCTAAAGCTTTCATCTGCTCATCCGCCTTTTTAACGTCAAAGCGGGTGATGCTGCTCATGGGCTTATCAATCAGCTTTTTGTAATCCTCGGGCAGTATAGTGCGATAAAACTGTGGGAAGAACGGCTCTAACAAGCGGTCTAAAACTTTAACTACCACCTCAAAATTACCTGAACCCTCGTAGTCAGGATGCTTGTACATCCCTTCCTGGATAAAGATTTTAAGTAGTGAACTGAAGAAAATCTTTTCCATCAATTCCTTCAACCGGATATCGAGCTCCATTTTAAGCAGCTCGCGGGTATGATTAGCGCTCTGTATCAGGATATCGTTCACACTCATAAAGTGTGGCTTATCATTCAGAATGATACAAGTATTGGGCGATATCGAAACCTCACAATCGGTAAAGGCATACAAGGCATCAATAGTTACATCGGGTGATATACCCGGCGCCAGGTGCACTACAATCTCTACGTCCTTCGCGGTATTATCCTCAATCTTCTTGATTTTGATTTTACCCTTATCATTGGCCGAGATAATACTCTCAATCAGTCCGCCAGTAGTAGTACTGAATGGTACTTCGGTTATCACCAGCGTTTTTTTATCGCGCTCAATAATTTTGGCACGCACTCTTACCTTACCACCGCGCTGCCCCTCATTATAGTTAGAGGCATCAGCCATACCGCCGGTCGGGAAGTCGGGCAGCAGATTAGGACGATTGCCACGCAATACC
The DNA here is from genome assembly GCA_913777515.1 of uncultured Mucilaginibacter sp. Lineage (GTDB taxonomy): Bacteria > Bacteroidota > Bacteroidia > Sphingobacteriales > Sphingobacteriaceae > Mucilaginibacter. The sequence goes on along the minus strand of CAJYSL010000276.1, from coordinate 5,835 downwards.
TCAATAGAAGCATCGAGCAACTCAATAAAGTTGTGCGGCAAAATTTTAGTAGCCAAGCCTACGGCAATACCATCTGCGCCCTGCGCTAACAGCAATGGGAATTTGACTGGTAGCGTAATAGGCTCGCGGTTACGGCCGTCGTAGCTGGCCTGCCATTGGGTGGTATCAGGGTTAAAAACTACATCGAGTGCGAATTTTGACAAGCGTGCCTCAATGTAACGCGGTGCTGCGGCCGAGTCGCCGGTAATCGGGTCGCCCCAGTTACCCTGGCAATCAATCAGCAGGTTTTTTTGTCCAATCTGTACCATGGCATCACCAATAGATGCATCACCGTGCGGGTGATACTTCATGGTGTTACCAATGACGTTGGCGGCTTTGTTAAAGCGTCCGTCGTCCATCTCTTTTAAAGAGTGAAGTATGCGGCGCTGTACGGGTTTTAAACCGTCATATATGTGCGGAACGGCACGGTCTAAAATTACGTAAGAGGCATAATCCAGAAACCAGTTCTCGTACAAACCATCTAACGGAATAATGTTGTGCAGCTTCTCGTTCTGTTCTAAATTATCTGACATATCTGTATACCTAAAAAGATAAAAAGAATCTCTTTAAACATTTTGAACGAAATCAATTTACTAAAAATATTAGCCAAATATACTAAAAAGGAGAGTAAAAACCTATTAAATAGCTATAAAACCCAACTTACCAACCTCAGCACCGGATTCAGCTTTACTCTATTTAAAGTACCTCCTTACTCCGACCTAACCTAATCATCTCCCCGTAATCCAGGTGATTGGCCATGGCATAGCAGGTTTGCGCAATACGCTTAGCCCGGGTAGGCGTTGTTTTGGCGCTGTTAATCCAGTTAATAAAATAACGCCGGTGCGACTCGGGCAAACTATTGAAGTAACTAAATGCCTCAGGGTCATCGGCCAGGCAATCGTATATGTCGTCCGGCACTTCCAGTTTAAAGTCGACGTCTTCCTCCAGGCACACCTGCAGCATAGCGCCCTCGCCTTTGCGGATACCTTTACGGATATCAGCTTTTAATGGCAGGATGAAATGGCCACCGCCCATCGGCATTACAGCGATACCGGCAATCTTGAAATTATCTAAACTACCCCTAACCCTGAAAGATTTTTTATAATCCGGCTTTAACTGTTCCGCTAAATCAGTCGGAATATCAATATATGTCCAGCCTGTTTTTTCGCCTTGCTGTCCTAATTTTAAAATTATTGCCGTAAACGTTACCATACCATCATCTTAAAATTAGCTCATTGTACTAAATGCATAATGTCGGGGCTCAAATGTTAAGGAGTTGTTAAATATCAAATATTTATCAAAAAGGCTGTAACGTTTAGTGTACTATGGGTGTCTTATGGATATAAAACAACAAAATATTTAATCTTAAAATTTTAACCATATGAAAACTTTAAAATCAATTGTATTAGGCTTAGCCTTATTAGTAGTTACCAACGTTGTAAAAGCCGACGAACCTACTGCTGCTAAAATTACTAAAAATCGCGCAATCGCAACTTACGTAACTACCATGACTGATGGTAATAGCCAGGGTTTAGAAGCCGTACTTGACGAGAACGTTAAATTCAGCTCGTTACGCGGCAACAAGTTAGTAAATTTTGACAAAGCGGATATGCTGAAATTTATTGACCAGAATAAAAACGTTAAACAAGCCTGTACTACTACTACTACCGAGGTAGACAGCAACAATGATATGACCGTAATGAAAGTTGATATGAAATATGACAACTTTACCCGCACCAATTACGTAACACTGACTAATACCGGCGAAGGCTGGAAAATCACCAACGTTTACTCGGTGTTTAAATAAGCTTCTTCTTTTTTAGAAAAGGTAAATTATATAGTTTTAGTTAATCATACGAAAGGCCGCTGCGAGAGCGGCCTTTCGTATTTATAGCGATTAGCGTTTTGGCTACTTTAAAATTAAAACAGGTTGGTGTGCATTGGTGGCAATAGCCTGCGAAATACTCTGGTGCGTAAGGTTATAAAAAAAGCTGTGCTTGCCCGGCAACGCCACAATTAACTGCACATCGTATTCATCGGCAAACCTGACAACACCTTCAACAACGTTGGGCTGGCTGACGTATTCAACCCGGTAACTGTTATTTTGTAACTGTTGCCTCAGCAACTCTGTATGTTCTGCTTTGGCTGCATCCGAACTTCCGGAACTATTAACGCTTAGGATAATCAATTCGGGATGGGAACTGAAGTTTAAGCTTTGCAGTTTACTTAACAGGCTTAACCGGGCCACGGCATTAAAATCGCAGGGAACTAATACCTGTTTTAGCGGTTGATATTTTGCCTGCGGCGGAACCACCAGTACAGGGACGGTGCTGGTTTTGGCCACAGTTACCACCCGGTCACCAACAGGGTTGTCATCATTAGCCTTTTCATCTTTAGCGCCTAACACTAACAAATCGGGCTGGTATCGCGCAACTACTTCTTGTATGGCCCGCAGCAAAGGCTCTTCGCTGCTGGCTAATTCTATCTTTACTGCGGGATTGCACTCGCTCAGCATTTGAATGCTTAACGTTTGCAACTGCTCCTCCTGTCGCTGTCGCTCTGCCAAAATATCGTCGGCGCTGAGCTGTACAAAATCTACCGATGGCAGCAACTGCGCATACATCGATACATAATAACTTTTGAGCAAAATGATGCGGCTAATCTGCAAATCCTTGCTGAGGCAGCCTACATACTTTAACGTATTCAAACAGGTGTTTGAAAAATCTACAGGAAGCAGTAAGGTTTTCATATCAAAGCATATTAATTAATTATAAAACGCTTTTATGTCTCTGCTGGTACACAAAAAGCGTTAGTTATTGATACTTACAATCATGGTATTGAGCACACCAATACTATTTTGTAACTCAACCTCACTGATGCTTTGGGTAGCCCGTTCATACACCTCGGCCACCCATGGCATTAGCTGTTCTTTTAGTGCCAAGCCCTCAGGTGTGGCATAAATGAGTTTGTTACGCCGGTCGGTACCGTCTTCTACCCTTTTCACCATATTACGCTTGGTTAGGTTATCAATCAGGTAGGTCATGCTCGATTTATCCCTGAGGGTTAGGTCGGCCAGCTCCTGCTGGTTAACGCCATCCTTTTTCCATAAAGCCGACATCACCTCCAGCATCTCAAAAGTGATATTGATGCCATGTTCCCTGATTTTAATTTGAATATGCTGCCGCAGGATGTTTCGCAGTTCGGCCATAGACCTGCCGAGGTCGAGAGCTAAATCTGCTTTTGATTTTGTTGTCATGAAGCATCAAATTTAAATAAAGTGATGGTAACAATTAGTGAGCAGCATCGGCCAGGCTCACTTTACTCTTAGCAGTTTTAACAAAAATGAGCGCTATGGGCACACATACCAGAAACATCACCCCAACCCATAAAAAAACATCCATGTACGACAACAGGGTAGCCTGCTTACTTACCGAACCATCTAAGGCGGCATAGGCCATATGGCGGGCAGTAAGGCTATCGGTGCCGGCACGCCTAAAGCCTGATGCCATTTGCATCACGCGCTGCTGCACATCCAAATTGTTCACATTTAAATGGCCTACCAAATTGCTGCGATGCACCTGCGTTTGCCGCGAAACAAATGTGGATATCAAAGCTACACCGAACGAACCGCCCAACTGCCGCATCATCCCCGAAAAAGCCGCACCCTGCCCAATCTCTTTGCCCTTAAGGGTGGAGAGCGACATGGTACTTACCGGTACTGAAAGCAAGCCTAAACCAAAACCACGGATGATGAGCGGCCAAAAGAAATCGCCGCTGCTGGTATAGGGCGTAATAATTTTATACGACATAAAGCTATACACAAAAAAGACCACCATCCCCATAGCAATCAGATACTTTTGCGGCACACCGCGCTGTATTAGTTGTGCCACTATTGGCATCATAAAGGCTACGAATAAAGTACTTGGCAGTTGCAGCATCCCCGATTGTTGGGCCGTCCACCCTAACAAAGATTGTGTGTATAGCGGGATAACAAACGTTGAGCCGAATAAACCAAAACCCATAATGAACGACAGCAGCACGCCAATACGCAGGTTGTTATCCTTGAGTACCCGGAGTTCAACAATGGGATATTTATACTCCAGTTCGCGCCAGATGAATAGCAGTATGCCTAATACGGCGGTAATAGTTAATATGGTGATGACTTCGCTGCTGTACCAATCTTCTTCCTGGCCTTTTTCGAGCACGTATTGTAATGAAGATATACCTACGGTGAGCAGGCCTATACCCCACCAGTCTACCTGGCTGGCCGGACGTTTTTCATCATACTTAGGGCTACGTACATATTGTAGTGTGAGGATGGCGGCAATAATGCCCACCGGGATGTTGATATAAAAGATAAAGGGCCACGAGTAATTATCAACAATATAACCGCCCAACGGTGGACCTAAGGTTGGCCCTACAATTACGCCTAAAGTATAAATGGCTTGTGCCATCGCGCGCTTTTCGGTGGGCCAGCTTTCGGTAATGATAGTTTGCGAGGTTACCAGCAATGCACCGCCGCCCATGCCCTGCAAAAACCGGAATATCACTAATTCCCAAATGTTGGTAGCGTTACCACATAAAAAAGAACATACAGTGAAAATAATAACAGATGCCGCAAAGTAATTACGCCGGCCAAACTGTTGCGAAAGCCAGCTGGTCATGGGTACAATAATGACGTTGGCTAACGAGTATGCCGTAATTACCCAACTGATTTCGTTTAGCGTGGCTCCCAAATTACCGCGCATATCATTGAGTGCTACGTTGACGATGGTGGTATCAATAATTTCGAGCAGGGCGCAAAACACGGCGGTAATGGTGATAATGATGCGCCGGGCGCCATACTCCACCAATGAATTGACCGGTTGCTGTATTGCTGTTGCCATAGGTTTTATAAAAAGCTACACAAAGTTATATATACAACAGTTTAATATCAAACTATTATTTTATAATGTTGAATGGATGACAATCTCTGAAATACCCTAAACGAAAAAAGTCTGCCACTCCCCTTTTGTCGTCATAAGGAAGGTAACAGACTTCTTAAAGGCAATCCGTTTGCCTCCATTAGAACCAATAATATTTAAACGGGCACTGAAACCAGCCTATCTTCAAAAAACATAAATGGTAAAAAGCTTTCTACGCCGGTAGTTATCCAAACGGTACCTTTTTGGCAGTACAGCATAATGCGTATAGGTTGCGCCTGCTTCTTTTCATATTCGGCCATTACCTGCAAGCAAGAGCCGCAAGGCGTAATAGGCTTTTCGATGATAAACTTATCGGTGTGGGCAGTAACGGCAATGGCTTCAACCGGGTCATCACTATAATTGGCACCCCAATTAAACAGCGCAACCCGCTCGGCACACAAGCCTGATGGATAAGCGGCATTTTCCTGGTTGCTGCCGTAAATAATACGGCCGCTTTTTAAGCGCAATGCAGCGCCTACACTAAAATTTGAATAGGGTGAATGTGAGCCTTTAAGCGCCTTTACGGCCTCGAGGCAAAGGGTGTGGTCTTTATCGTTTAGCTCTTCAACAGCACTATACTCTTCAAATGCTATCTTAATTTCGTGGTTAATCATGTACGTAGATACCTTCTTTTTTACCTGACTAAGCCCTGTATAATAACCTCCCGGCTATGGCCTAATCAAAAAGGGCCTATAAGATAGCACTTATTTTTTGAATAAGCAAATACTATCTTATAAGCCCTTTAAATTTGAGTAACTGTTAACCCTTAAGCTACTAAAGCTTCAGGCTCAGCCAGTAACGGGTTAACCGTTTCGTCGTCTTTTTCTACACG
>CAJYSL010000275.1 GCA_913777515.1 uncultured Mucilaginibacter sp. | reverse complement strand
ACCTTTTTTAGCATGACCGCTTTTGATATGTTCTTCGGCAGTGGCTTTGCTCATAATAGCAGCCATTTTGTTGCCGTCGCTATCTTTACCGGTTGCAATGTAACGTCCCGATTTAACATCGATAACCGGGTCAACCATAGGTACGTTTTTGGTCTTGGTTTTTACCGAATATGCAGTAATACCACCCGACGCTGGTTTTTCATTTTTAGCCTTAGCCATAATAAATAAGTTTAGTTTGTTTAATCGTAAACTCAAAAATGCCCTATTTTGTTTGTCAAAGTCAACTTATTTTAACCGGCTTGTGTAACATTTTGGTTAAAATACGGCTATAATCCCTAATTGCAACCAATCAGCCGTTGTTTTTTGGTTTAAACGGCGTAAGCCATGGCTTTAGAGTTGTAAATGCTTCCGGATGGTCGGTGTCATCCAGTATGCAAATCGCTACTCCCTTTTGGGCTGCTGCACCATAAGGTTTTATCGAGTCGCTGTCCTTTAAAATTTTAGTGGTGGTTACCCAATCCGCTTTCATATGCTTCAAACCTTCGGCACTAATGAGGTATTGCTGATTGCGCGACTGAATAATAGTAAACTTAGGCACCGTGTGGTATTGCATTAAGGCTGTAGTACCGGGCCTGATGATAGGTGCCACACCCGGAACTTCGCGGCTTTGCGCCGTTGCAGTAAATGAGGCCAAGGCAAAAGCTGTAGCCAGGCCTAAAAGTTTAAAGGTATTCATAGCAGTTATCGATTGTTTAAACAGTACAGCCAGCATAAATAAAAGTTTAAAAATTAACACTCATGCAAATCATGGGTGTAAGCGTTGCCGTGCTCAATGCGTCAATACCATTAGGCTGCAAATGCAGGCGCGGTTTAAGTTTGATGCTCAGGTCGGGGCTCATGGAATAGGAGTGAATCAACTTGGCATCAATATAAGCATCAATCACCTGCAACCCCCAGGTACCGGCAAAACAAAGATAGTAAAATTGGGTGTCGCGCTGGGCGCCGTTTACCGCATTTTCTAATTGGGTTAGCGTAATTCCTGTCTTCTTATAATTAGTATACAGTTGGTATTCGGGCACGTCTTTTTTTACGGTTGTCATGTTCCGGTAGTACTTGTAAACGACGAGATGTTTTTTATAGTAGTAGTAATTATTGATAGCCGAACCCAGCAAGGTCCCTAACCCGGCATAAATAACCGGCAGCTTCCACCATTGATGATTGTACAACTGCCCCAAGCCGGGTATGATGGCCGACCGCTTTACCGCCACCATCGGAAGATGCGAAGAATCCGGAAGAGTTTGCTTCTTAAGGTGATGTTTGGCTTGCGTGGCGGATGTTTTAATTGAATCTTCCGGTAAGTTTCTGGCCGTGGCCGATGTACTTACCCAAATTGCACCGAGGAACAACGGCCATAAGATTTTGGTGGTCATTAAATTGTGTGTTTAAGTATTGAGCTTAAACGCTGCTTGAGTCGGCTTATTATAGAGGTTGCTAAACAAGAGTTTTTTTTGGGTTTAAGCAATATATAGGAGCAAACTGGTCGACAGGGTTATTAATCTGCAATAATTTTAAACCAACGTGTATAGGATAGGTTCCTTAATAAAATAAAAGAGTAGGAGTGATGAAGATAGGAGAGAAGTTGCAAAAGGTGCTCAATAAAAATTATGAGCCAATGAGCATAATTGAGATGCCATTTAAACGATATGATCTGGCATTTAGAACTGATGAGGCCGGCAGGCCCATTTTGTTGTTTATGGGCCAGAAGGATGAACATGGGAACATCAAAGGCGAACGTTTTGCCCGGCGATTAAAAACGGGACCCGACGGTCAGATCATTAAAGACCACTGGGAAAACAAGGGCTCGGCTACCTGAATTGGTAACTTGGTAATGCGCGAGGCAAGTCCGTTAATTATTAATTACTGCTTGATACTTAGCAGACATTGAAAAAGTATCAAGAAAAATGACCTGATTAAAGTGAATTTTAATGTTTTGGTAGGTAAAAGGGTTTTAATTTGATGAAATTTTAATAATTTAATTTTTTTAATAAAATATTTGCAAGGTATTGATGTTTGCCTTACATTTGTAATAACAAAAAGAAAAAACACTGTAGGATGGTGAAATTTGGCAGACACACCTCCTTGTCCCGGTGGCGGAGAGAATGGGAACCGCTTAGCAATAAGCATAACCACTCCATGAAGGTTCGACTCCTTCTCCTACAGCTCTTCTCATAATTTAGGTTTATAATTGGTTAGTAAAAGTCCCCCTGCCCATCAGGGGGCTTTGCTTTTTATAGGCTTATCAGTTTGTATACTTTGGGAATTTTTGAGTGCTTGTTCGAAGATTTCATGCCCAAATTTCATACTCCCATTTGCTCTTTGGCACGATTTTGAGTTAAATGCAGTTATAAACATCAAAAATTATCTGCCATGAGATCATTACTTTATATCATCGCTGTTATCCTGTTAATCGGATGGGCCATTAGTGTATTTGCTTATTCGGTATCAAGCCTTATTCATATTTTATTGGTGCTAGCTGTAATCTCGCTGGTGTTAGGTATGCTTAGAAGACCAACATCAAACACTACAACCCTTAAAGAGTACTAACAAATTCAAAAGGCAGAAAGGGATGCGTCTTAAATGATGCATCCCTTTCTGCTTTTATTTGGCTGTTCTTTAGTTTTTCTTTCCTATCACATTTACCACGATGCGACTTGGATGCGGAATGCCCAGCGTTCTGCCCGGATAAGTTTTTATGTATGCTCTCAAATAGCCATCCACAATCCCTTTCATCACTTCAGCTTGATGTTCAGCGTTTTCATAGGCGTTGACTAACGAACGTGCAAAATGTAGCTGTCCGTTTTGATCCACAATGACTTGCATCTTTTTACCAAAATCGTCATATGCTTTGTGTATGGTTATGGTAAATTCAGGCGACAAGTAGTTGTCAGACACAAACTCCTCTTTTAATAAATTCGGCCTTGTTATTTCTTTTTTAGTGATAACTACATTTTTGTTGATGCTCTCTAAAATTGCCGGTTCGGTAGCTGCGAAGGCCTTATTAATATCCGCTAACGATTCTTTTACCTTTTTTTGGATAAACAATGAGTCGCGCCGGGGTGGTATTTGCAGGTGTTCAGGCGTTGTATGCAGCACATTTTTGATGTAGTCGTTGCTGTACAGTTTCATGTAAATATTGCTGTTATCCTCGTCGATGTGCATGTTGCGTACATACAGCACCTGGAAAAGCATACTATCTTTGCTAACATGTTTTACCCTGAGCCAGGAGTGCGCTACGTTAACTACCGAGTCATGGTCAAGCACCACCTCTTGCTTAATAAATTTTTGCAGCACCAGACTAAAAATCCTGACGGTATCGTCCGATAAAAACGTTACCCGCCATTCGGGTTCCAGGTGGTAACCTTCATCATTAAAACCCAAGCGGTTGGCATACTCGCGGCGCACTTCGGTAAAGGCAATTCCCTCCACTTTTTTAAACGATATTTTTGATGGGCTTTGGCTGTTCTTGGCGGCCGCTGTTTTTTTAGCCGGCGGGCTTTGTTTGCAGGTGGTGAGCATTTGCATAGCGGCCATCGTCACTAATAAAGCTGCCGGCAGCCTTTTCAAAAATGTCATAGTAGTAAACAGCGTAGTGTGCAGCCAAAATAAGCCTAAAAAGGCAAAGTCGCAACAAGTGCGTCGGGTAAGCGGTATTTACCCGCTGTTCCTGCGGTGTTTCCGCGCTGTTTCCTCGGTGGGGTAAACTTTGCTCTACCGCGGAAACAGCGCTTGCCCCGGCAAGATTTACCTTATATTGGTATCAAGACATACGATATAGGTTAGGTTAAATATAAGTGACTGGCAAACAGTAAATTATGTCATAATGTATTTTAGGTGAAGACGGTGGATTCTAATTTCAAGGTTGCTCAGACCTGATGTTCGGATACAGGCTCTCCTTCCCGGCATGATACCGATGTTGACCTCAATAAAAACAAAGAATATGTTTAAAAACGTTTAAAATTTTCAAAAAATTCAATGCGCTCAGTTAGTCACTCAGTCCTTTAATCCCTTACGTTCCCGTGCGTATTTTTGCCCTTTCAGTTGTATATAGTATTTACCATGCCGGTCGCCTGTTAACAGCCTTAGTTAGCGCAGGCTCTTTGTCTTCCCCTGAAAGGAGGATTAATGACAGCTTGTTTTTGTTCGGGATTTTCTGATAGCTCCCCGGCGGTACAAGGAATACAACCGCCATGAATAAGATTTTACTAATAAATTTAGTGAAAATAAGCGGGAATTGCAAGGTAATAGGGGGCTGGAGTCCGCTTAAACAAGGTTGGTCAAAAAAAAATACCAAAGTTTTTATGGAAGTACGCGTTTGCCGGCATCCTGAAAGCATAAAAAGCATCCGCCTTATCTTTTGTTATTGGCTTAATACCACAAGCATTCAAAATTTACTACCTTTCTACCTCCAAAACACACGCTGTTATATGCGCAACCTCTACCTCAAACTGGCCTGCCTGGTGCTGCTTTGCTTTAGCTCTTCGCCCGCATTGGCTCAAAATAATTACCTGCAAATTCAGTCAAAGATAGACTCACTTTCGTCATTGGGTTTGCCTAAATCAGCATTGGCGGACGTGAATAAGCTCGACCAGTTGGCTCGCAAAAATGGCAATACGGCGCAAATTATCAGGGCGGCTATTTACCGCATCACCTTTCAGGCTTACATCGAAGAAAATGCATTGGCCGCTAACATAAACACGCTACGCGACGATGTGAAGCGGTCTGTGTACCCTGCCAAACCTGTTTTGCAGTCGCTGCTGGCCGAAACTTACTGGAGATACTACCAGCAAAACCGTTGGCAAATTAGCGAACGTAGCCGCTTGCTGAAACCCGACCCTGATTTTACCCGATGGGATTTGGCTACGTTATTAACCGAAGTAAGTTCGTTATACCAGGCTTCGTTAAGTAATACCGCGCAGCTGCAGCGCACGCCTGTAAATGTATTGGATGAGATTTTAGCAGGCGACGAAAGAACCCGGTACCTGCGCCCTACATTGTATGATTTGCTGGCCCACCGCGCCCTGGATTTTTACCTGAGCGAAGAATCTTCACTAAACCGCCCGCGTGGTGCCTTTAACTTAAATGATGAGCGTCTGCTGGCCGACAGCCGCTCATTCTCGTCAATTAAATTGAACAGCGCCGATACCACTGCCATACTTTATCGTGGCGTCAAACTGCTACAGCAACTTATCCAGTTCCATTTGGCCGATAATAATGCCGAAGCTTTAGCAGATGTGGATTTAAAACGCCTGCAATTGGTTTATCAAAAAAGCACGACGGCACAAAAGGATTCGGTTTACGAAAATGCGCTCAAAACTATTACCCAAAAACTGAACAATAAACCCATCAGCGCTGATGCCTGGGTTTTATTGGGCCGGTACTACCAAGCCAAAGACAGCCTCATTGACGCCCACCGGGCTTACATGACCGCTAAAGAAAGGTTCCCGGAAAGCATAGGCGCTAAAAATGCCTTAGCCGGCTTGTCGCCGTTTAAAGAAAAATTCCTGTCAGCTAAGGTCGAAAGTAAGAATGTGCCCGGCCGGTCCTTGCTGGCCCTAATGACTTACAAAAACGTCACCGCTGCTCAGGTAAAATTATACCGGCTGTCGGCAAAGCAAATGCGAGAATATAAAATACTGTATAACAATGCACGGCTTGAAATGTGGCAGTCTGATTTAGTACCAAAGGAAAATCGACAAAAGCTGCGGGCTTTTATCAAGTTATTGAAGCCGGCGCAGCAGCAATTGGTAACATTGCCGGGTAAAACAGATTATCGTAGGCACACTGCCGAATTTAAGCTGGATGCTTTGCCGGTTGGCCAATACGTGTTACAGGTTGATGGTGCCGATACTACAAATCGTAACCTGGAGCAGTATACTACATTTTGGGTAAGTAACCTCGCTTATACGGCACGCACTACGCCCGAAGATAATTTAGAGTTGCTGGTAATGCATCGCCACACAGGCAAACCGCTACCTGGCGTTAAAGTGACTGTGGAGGGCGAAAAATACAAGTACATTAAAGGAGTACAACACACGGAGCAATTCACTTTTGACGGGAAAACTGATAAGGGCGGAAAATATGTAGTGCCCGATCAGCGAAATGGCAGGTTCGACTTGTCGTTGGTTTTGGGTGCCGATACTTTGACAGAAGAAAGCGGAAACGTGCAAGGTGAAACCAAAGATGAAGATGACGAACCTGAACCTAAAACCATCTTGTTTACCGATCGGCAAATTTACCGGCCGGGTCAAACTATTTACATTAAGGGCCTGCACATCGAAACCCTCCGGCATCAAAGTAAAATAAAAGCTAATGAGGATCTAACTGTGGAGATAAAGGATATCAACTACAAGACCCTGCAAAAACTAATCTTTACCACTAATGAGTTCGGTACCTTTTCCGGTAGTTTCGTTATCCCACAAAACATCCTTCCCGGTAATTTAAGATTGGACACTGATGACGGTGACCTGACGGTTAAAGTAGAAGAATATAAACGGCCAACTTTTAAAGTGGAGTTTAAGGAGGTAAAACAAACGCTCCATTTTAATGATAGTGTTAAAATTAAAGGCACAGCGATGGCTTTTGCCGGTTATGGTTTAACGGGAGCTCGGGTGGCTTATAAGGTGCAGCGTACATCAAACCGGGTTACTTTTGCCACTACACGTGGCGGAGGATTTGATAACAGGTACAATTATCTGCCACCGGTAGATGTAGCTACAGATACTATTAATACCGACGGTCAAGGCAACTATACTATTCGTTTTAAGGCACTGCCCGGTGATGAGCGCGCAGGTGCCAACACCCTGCATCGATACCTGGTTACGGCCGATGTTACCGATGCCAGTGGCGAAACGCATTCGGGAAGTACAACTTTTAGCATCGGTTCGCACGATATCAGTTTGCAGGCATCCATCCCCAGATTGCAATGGGCTAAAGACTCGCTCAAGGTGCCGGTAAGGTTAACCACGCTGAACAATCAGTTTTTAAAAGGTAAAGTGCAGGTACAGATATATGCTTTGCAAAGTCCCGGTCGTTTATTTATTAACCGCCTATGGGCTGAGCCCGAATATTATACGCTCGGCTATTCCGACTATCAGAAACAGTTGCCCGACTATGCCTACCGCAAACAAGACCAGTACGCTTACTGGCCGGTAAGCGCAACACTAACCGACCGTTCGGTTGAAATGCCCGGCGACAAACCTATCAGCGTTGATTTGAACGAGTTGTACAAGCAGCCCGGCGGTGTTTACCGGGTAATTATCAAAGCGGTTACTACGGGTGGCGATACGGCGTCGGTAACACAGCATATCAATTTGCTCCAAAATTCGGGTAAGCCCGCAACGCTGGCCAATTGGTTGATGCCGGTGCGTACCTATGTAAAAGCTGGAAGCGAGGCTGAGTTTCTGGTCGGACCGGGATTGGATGCTTACATATTGGCCGAGCGTTATCGTGGCGTAAAAATGCTTTCGTCAACCTGGATGCACAGCCAAAAACAGCAAAGCATTAAGGTGCCCGTAACATCAAAAGATAGTGATAACGTGGCTGTGCAATACATGATGCTGTATCACAACCGCTTGTTAAGCAGCTACCAGCAGATATTGATGCAGCATCCCGAAAAACAACTGAATGTAAAGCTTACCTCGTTCCGTTACCTCTTGCAGCCCGGTCAAAAAGAGCAATGGAAACTACAGGTAAGCGGTTTAAAAAGTGAAAAGCAACAGGCCGAGGTGTTGGCTGGTATGTATGATGCCTCGCTGGATGATGTTGCTCCGCCAGTAAATTGGCAGCAGGCGTTGGAATTGCCCAATGGGGAACATCGTTATTATACCTGGACTGATAATAACTTCATCAGTGAAAGCGTTACCCAACTTCTCCGGCGTGATACTAAATATGTTAATCCAGTAAATTGGCAATACGAGCATTTAAATTGGTTTGGCTACGATTACTTTGGTGGTTATAATCGCATGTACGATGTACATCAAAAGGCAGTTAAACTGGCGCAGAAGCAGCGGGATTTTAATGAACAAACTAAAAAGAAATATGAATCTAACGCAGCCCTGGTTAAAAAAGGCTATGATGTGGGAGGTGTAGTAACCGATGCAAAAGGGACACTTCCGGGAGTAACTATTCGCATTAAGGGAACCAACCTCAGTACCCTGACTGATTCGGAGGGAGGATATAAAATCAAGGTTCCTGTTGGCGGTACGCTGATATACAGTATGGTCGGATATGGAATTAAGGAAATTAAAACTAACGCAGCTGTTGTGATCAACGTCGCACTCAAGCCTGATGAACATGCACTAAACGAAGTTGTTGTGGTAGGTTATGGTGTTCAGAAGAAAGCCAGTGTGACCTCCTCTATAAGTACGGTGACCGAAAGTTTAGCTGGTAGGGCTCCCGGTGTGATAGTCAGAAACGATACGTTAACCATGAGGGAATTGGTGACCTCGCCCGGAAGTAAATTCAGATTAGCTGGTAAGGATTTTACCGGCGCAGGTAACCTCGTTTTGTTTGTAATTGATGGTGTTGTGGCCGACCAAGGCTGGCAGACTACCGTCAGTCCCAATGATGTTGTGTCAATAGAAGTTTTAGACGCAGCAAAAGCCACCGCCCTTTACGGCGCACGGGGCGCCAACGGCGCGGTTGTGGTAACCACCAAAGCTGGTGTACAAAGTAAACAACCCATTGTCATCCGCAAAAATTTTAACGAAACCGCTTTCTTTTACCCGCAGTTGCATACGGACGAAAACGGACAGGTAACTTTTGATTTTATCGTACCCGAGTCGCTCACTAAATGGCATTTCCGGGCGTTAGCCCACACGCCGCAAATGGCCAACGGTTATGTGCAGCAGGATGTAATTACCCAAAAGCAGCTGATGATTAGTGCCAATACGCCCCGGTTTTTACGTGAGGGCGATACGGTTACCGTGTCGGCAAGGGTAAGCAACTTAGCCTTGCAGCCGGTAACCGGTAAGGTACAGTTACAGTTGTTTAATGCCATCAACCTGCAGTCGGTGAGTTTGCTGGTTAACCCGGCTGAGGCCAGCCAGAGCGTAGCGTTGGCGGCCAATGCAAATCAGGCGGTATCGTTTAAAATAGTTATCCCTGCAGGGTTGGATGCATTGACGTACCGGTTAACCGTAAGCAGCAATACCGCCGGTGATGGCGAAGAAAATACAGTGCCGGTATTGCCTAACCGTATGCTGGTTACCGAGAGTATGCCGATGATGGTGCGGTCGGGGCAAAGCAAAGCTTTCAACTTTGATAAGTTGGTTAATGAGCAAAGCAAAACGCTGATTAATAAAACCCTGACGCTAGAATACACGCAAAATCCCGCCTGGTATGCCGTGCAGGCTTTGCCTTATTTAATGGAGTTTCCATACGAGTGTTCGGAGCAAACGTTTAGCCGGTATTTAGCTAACAGTTTGTCGGCGGCTATCATCAACAAAAACCCGCATGTTAAAACCATATTTGAGCGATGGAAGGCGACCGACAGCAAAGAGCTGCTCTCTAACCTGGAAAAGAACCCTGAGCTGAAGTCGGCGCTGCTCGAAGAGACGCCATGGCTGCGCGATGCCGTGGGCGAAGCGGAGCAGAAAAAACGCTTGGCTTTACTATTCGACCTCAACAAACTAACCTACGAGCAGGAACAGACGTTAGAAAAGCTTCAAAACAAACAATTACCCGGCGGTGGATTCCCATGGTTCGGCGGCAACCAGGCCGACCGTTACATTACCCAACACATTGTAGCCGGTATTGGTCAGTTACAGCACATGGGTATCGCCGGTGCTGGTAACCAGAAATTAAATATTATCGCCGGCAAAGCTATTGCCTACCTGGACGCCGAGATGCTGGCCGATGCCAAACGCGCGGTTATCAACACAAATTATTTGAGTACGACCGACATCTTTGCTTGGTACGCTCGCAGCTACTTTACCGACAAGCCGTTGGGCACCGGGCTAACCGACCTGCGTGTCCAATACCTGAACAAAGCCTCAAAATTATGGTTGCAGCAGGATATTTACCAGCAGGCGCTGATTGCCTTAACTATGCAGCGCATGGGTAAACCCGAAGTTGCCAAAGCTATCATCAAATCGCTTTTAGAAAGGGCACAGCAAAGCGAGGATATGGGCATGTACTGGGCTGCTAACCGCTCAGGCTGGTATTGGTACCAGTCGCCTGTGGAAACCCAGGCTTTACTCATCGAGTTGTTTACTGAAACCGGCAGCAATCCCAAAGCGGTGGAAGAAATGAAGATATGGCTGTTGCGCAATAAGCAAACCACCAACTGGCGCACCACCAAAGCCACCGCTGCTGCATGCTATGCTTTGCTGATGAAAGGCACTGATATGCTCGCCACCGAGGATGCCCTGTCGGCCATTACCCTGGGCGGAAAACCATTAACTGAATTAAAGCCCGACATCAAAGCCGAGGCCGGAACCGGCTATCTGAAAACAAGCTGGGCCGACGAATCGGTTAAACCTGCGCTGGGTAAGGTGCAAATCAACAACATGGGTAAAACCGTAAGCTGGGGGGCGCTGTACTGGCAGTATACTGAGCAACTGGATAAAATTACGCCTGCAACCACCGACCTGAAACTGGAGCGTAAATACTTCATCGAGAAAACAGATGCCCAGGGAAAGGTGCTTACCGAGATTGATGCCCGACATCAACCCAAAGTGGGCGATTTGCTTAAGGTGGTGGTTTACCTGAAAGCCGGCCGCGATTATGAATACATCCACTTAAAAGATATGCGGCCTTCGGGAACCGAGCCGGTGGATGTATTATCGGCCTATAAACATAAAGAGGGTTTGTATTACTACCAGGTAACTAAAGATGTGGCCACCAACTTCTTCATCAGCCGACTGAACAAAGGCAATTATGTGTTCGAGTACGAACTGCGGGTAGCACAACCGGGTAATTTTGCTACCGGCATCAGCACCGTGCAAAGTATGTACGCGCCAGAGTTTGGTGCGCACAGCGAGGGCAGGAGAATGGTTATAGGGAAGTGATGGTAAAAAAATAATCCCCGGTGCCATGCTACAGTCATCCGGGGATTATTTTATTAAATCAGTTTATCCGGCGTGATGGGTAGTTCTCTTACCCGTTTGCCGGTGGCGTTAAATATGGCGTTGGCAATGGCTCCGGCTACGCCTACAATGCCTACCTCGCCAATACCTTTTACACCTAATTTGTTAGCGTGCTTATCATCCTCATTAATAAAAATAGCATCCAGGTTGCCTACGTCAAGGTTTACGGGCACGTGGTAATCGGCAAAGGAGCGGGTGATAAAGTTACCCCAGCGCGGGTCGATGACTGATTCTTCGGTAATGGCCATGCCGATGCCCCAAACGTTACCGCCGATAATTTGTGAACGTGCTGTTTTAGGGTTGATAATTTTACCGGCTGCCGTAACCGCCAAAAAGCGTTTTACTTTAACCATCCCCGTAAAGCGGTTTACCCAAACCTCGGCAAAGTTAGCATTGAAGCTATGCGCCGAATAATTGTCGGCATCAGCAAGCGGCTTGGTATCCATCCGCGTTTCAAAAGTGTTGAGTCGCTCCGAGGTCATAAGCTGTGCGGCCGTAGGGCGGACAAAAAACTGCTTGCCCGATTTCATCATCAGTTCGGTCGTGATTTTGGAGCAGGCATCATTTACTGAATTAGCATAACTGGTGGCGCCTACCGAACCTACCGAACCTGCTGCCGGTGGTAAATCTGAGTCGCCGATTTTGATTCGCACTTGTGCCACCGGCAGACCTAAGCCGTCGGCTGCGGTTTGAGCCAGGATGGTGTATGTGCCAGTGCCTAAATCGGCAGCAGCCAGTTCTACCACAGCTTGTACTTTGCCATTATCATTAGTCAGCTTAATTACGGCCGAACTGTCGCGTTGCCGGGCAGGGTAGCTTCCGCAAGCTACGCCATGGCCTACTAAATAATCGCCTTGAATATTTTTGCCCGGCTGCGGATTGCGCTTATCCCAGCCAAATGCCTTGGCGCCTTCTTTTAAACACTCCACCAACTTGCGCGACGACCACGGTTTGCCGGTGGTTGGGTCCTGCGCCGGTTCGTTGTTAAGCCTCAACGCAATGGGGTCCATTTGTAGTTTAAAGGCTAACTCGTCCATGGCCGACTCGAGTGCAAAACTTCCGGTGGATTTTCCCGGTCCGCGGGTATAAGTCGGCATTATTACGTTCATGGGCACTACCTTGTAGTTGATGAGGGCATTAGGCACGGCATACAATACTTTTGAGCAGTCGCCGCAAGGCTCGGTATACTCATCATCAATGGCTGTATGGGTAGTGGTTTGGTGTCCCAAGGCAAGCAGTTTACCCTCTTTGGTGGCCGCCAGTTTAAGGTGCTGTATATTATGCTGGCGTAAGCCTACCGAGTTAAACATTTGCTGCCGGCTCAAAGCCAGATGCACTGGCCGGTTGGCCATTTTTGCAGCAACAGCTGCCAATGCCAGGTTAGCCCACTGCCCGCCCTTTGAGCCGAAGCCACCGCCGATATATGGCGAAATAATACGCACATTTTCGGGCGCGATGTTGAGCGTTTTGGCAGCGGCAGTTTGTGCACCGTTTACAATTTGCGAGCTGTTGTATAAAGTCAGTTTATCGCCTTCCCATAGCGCAATGGTAGCATGCGGTTCCATAGGATGGTGATGTTCGATTGGGGTTTCGTAAACCTGGTCAACCGTAACAGCTGCGCCGGCCATGGCCGAGTCCACGTCTCCGCGGCGCACCTCCGGTTCTTTAGCCGGAACGGCCTGGGGAGCCAGTTTTTCAAAATCTGTTTTGGCCTGGGCATCATTGCTGTACTGTACCTTAATTAAGCGTGCCGCATAGCGGGCCTGCTCAAAAGTTTCGGCCACCACAATACCAATGTGCTGACCATTAAATTTAATTTCCGGGCCTTGCAACAAAGCGCCGCCACGCAAGCCACCTTTTACGTTTAACTTAGGCGCGTTAAGGTGGGTGATGATGGTTATTACACCCGGCGCTTTTTTAGCCGCGGCATCATCAATCTGGGTTATGGTGCCCGAGGCTACCGTACTTTTAAACAGGTAACCGTAGGCCAGGTTTTTAACCGGGTAATCGGTAGCATAGGCTGCCTTACCGGTTACTTTAAGCAAACCGTCAATACGGTTTAAGGGGGTGCCGGTAATTGGATTAGCTTCCATAATTTAATGCTTTGGTTAATGCCAGTGCAATAGCGCGCTCGCCCAGTTCTATTTTAAATTTATTGTATTCGTGTGGTTTGGCAGCAGCCATTTCGGCTTTTGCCGCGGCCTTAAAGTTGGCTTCGGTTGCTTCTTTACCTTTCAGCATTTTCTCTGCTGTTAAGGCTCGCCATGGTTTGTGCGCTACGCCGCCCATGGCAATGCGTACATCGATTATTTCTTTACCGTTTAGCTGCAAGCCTGCCGCTACTGATACAAGCGCAAAAGCATACGAAGATCGGTCGCGCACTTTGGCATAATAAGAATGGTCTGCAAAATTGCTGGCCGGTAATTCGATGCCGGTTATCAGGTCGCCGTGCTGCAGGTTGTTATCCTTTTCGGGCGCGTCGCCGGGCAACCGGAAAAACTCATCAAAAGTTAAACGTTTTTGCTGGCCCGATGGGTTTTGCACTAAAACTTTAGCATCCAATGCGGCCAGCGCTACGGCCATGTCCGACGGGTGTACGGCAATACATTTATCCGACCAGCCAAAAACAGCATGCATCCGGTTAAAACCTTCCATGGCTCCACAGCCCGAACCCGGTGTGCGTTTGTTGCAAGGCATAGCCACATCGTAAAAGTAAGGACAGCGGGTGCGTTGCAACAGGTTGCCGCCGTTGGTAGCCATATTGCGTATCTGGGCCGATGCGCCAGCCAGTATAGCCTGGCTAAGCATCGGGTACTGGCTGCGGATAAGCGGGTGGTTGGCTGTCTCGGCATTTTTGCCCAAAGCATCCAACAAAACACCTGGCTTTGCTGCTCCCTGCGATGATGACTTTACAGAACTGTATGGCAGGTGGGTGATATCAATCAGCTCTTCAGGTCGCTCTACATCCTCTTTCATCAAGTCGAGCAGGTTGGTGCCGCCCGCCAGTATGCGCGATTGTGCGTTGCCGCTCAATTCCTTCACGGCCGACGACAGGGAAGTGGCGCGGGTATATTTAAATGGTCTCATAATGGTTTAATTGAATATACCTTGATGTTAGCCTGCAAAATTGAAATGTTGTTCGACAGATTTGCCTGAGTGTACCTCCATAATGGCAGCCACGATATTAGGGTAAGCACCGCAGCGGCAAATATTGCCCGACATCCGCTCCCTGATTTCATCCTCAGATAAAGACATGCCTGAACCGGCCTGTTTCATATTTTGCGTTACGTAACTGGCATCACCTTTTTTGGCCTCGCTTAGTAAAGCCACGGCCGAGCATATTTGCCCCGGCGTGCAGTATCCGCACTGAAAACCGTCGTGTTTAATAAAGGCCTCCTGCATGGGATGCAGTTGGTTGCCGTTGGCTAAACCCTCAATGGTTGTAACGGTTTTGCTTTCGCAGGTAGCAGCCAGGGTAAGGCAGGAGAGTACCCGTTGCCCGTTAATCATCACGGTGCAGGCACCACATTGGCCGTGGTCGCATCCTTTTTTAGACCCGGTGAGTTGCAGCCTTTCCCGCACGGTATCCAGCAAAGTCATTCTCGAGTCTACCGTCAGGCTGTGCGAGGCACCGTTGATGTTGAATGATATTTTGACGCCGTTCTCGATAGCTGCAGCTGTTGTAGCTTCTTCAGGTGCTAAAGGTCTTGCCAAAACCTGCTCAGCGCCTAATAAGTTAGCAGCCAGCACGCTGGCCCCGCCAATGCTCATCAGTTTTAAAAAATGGCGCCGGTTAAAGCCGGTATCCATAATTTCGTTCAGGTCTTCCGGCATCAGGTCGGCAAACAACCTTTTTTCGTCGTCGGTAAGGTCGGGATTTTGATTTTCGTCGCTCATCAGGAAGGTAATGCGTTGGTATGTAAGTTGTAACACACCAACGCAGTATCGGTTTGAGCTAATCGTTGCTTACGTCAGCAGATGCACAAATAAGTTACGGAATTAACCGCTCGCTTCTAAGCTGCGCAAAAAGGTCGAAGAAAGAGTCTTCAGTACTTTGGTAAACCTTAAAACCCAGTTTGCGGCTTTTAGACATATCAGTCATCACCTCAATCGGGCGGCCCAAATCCAAATCGGTATGCCATGGCGATGCCAACCGGTTTAAGTTGGGTTCTTTTAATTGGTATTTATCCGCCATATTACGCCATAAATCGGCATCGTTGGCCATTTCGTCTTCCAATGGATGTATTTCGCCTTCATAACCTACAGCTTCAATACCAAACCAGTCGGCCAGTTGGTACCATAAAGTGCTCCACCTAAAAACATCACCATTGGTAATATTAAATGCCTGGTCGCGGGCGGCTTCGGTAGTCGATGCCCAGATAAGTTGCTCAGCCAACACCCGGGCATCTGTCACGTCCGATAAACCATTCCACTGCGCTTGCGAGCCTGGCCATTTGAACTGGCGGCCGGTTTCTTTGCAGATGCTGGCGTAAACGGCCAGGGTAGTGCCCATATTCATGAGGTTGCCCACCGCCTTGCCGATTACGGTATGCGGACGATGGATGCTCCAGGTAAAACCGTCGCGTTCAGCAGCAGCATACACTTCATCCTCCTGCGCGTAATAAAAGTTTTCAATATTTAAGCGCGGATGCGTTTCGCGCACGGGCGTGATAGGCAAAAAGCCTTCTTTGGCGTAAGCCTCAAACGGACCGAGATAATGCTTTAAGCCAGTAACCAAAGCCACATGCTTTACCGAATCTTTGCCCGATAAGGCACCAAGCAGGTTACGTACCATCAAGCTATTTACCCGGATATTTTCGGCCTCGGTGTCGTTACGCATCCAGCTGGTGATGTAGATGTGCGTAGGCTTAACATCAGCCAATGCTTTAGCCAAACTGTCGGGTTGCAGCAAGTCGGCCGCTATAGGTTTTAAGCCGGGTATGGTGGTGTTAGGGTTACGGGCCAGGCCGTAAGTGGTCCAACCTTTTTCAATTAATTTTTCGGCCAGGTTACTGCCGGTGATGCCGCTGGCACCTACTACTAACGCTATATTTTCCATTTTGTGGTAAATCAATGTGTGATTACTAAACATGCAATGGTCGGTATTGTGAGGCTATAGGCAAAGGATGTACCTCACAAAATCAGTGTGACCTATATCACATCAAGCCGCGCTGATGCGGCTCAGCGTTTCGCGCGAGATGCCCAGGTACGAGGCCACCAACGCTTTGGGCAGGCGTTGCAGTAACGAGGGGTAAAGGCTGATAAATTGCTGGTAGCGCTCGTCGGCTTTCTGGCTCATTAGTGATAAAATACGCCGTTGCAGGGCAATGTAACCGGCAGTGGTTTTCTTCATAAAAAAGTACTCCATCTTTTTTAATTCGGCACATAGTTTTTCGCGATTTTCTATAGAGATGTACATGGTCGAGGTATCTTCCAGGCAATCAATGTTCAATGTAGCTACGGTTTTGTTATGATAAGCCTGCGGGTCGGATATCCACCAGTCTTCCATGGCAAATTGCAGAATGTGCATCTTGCCCTGCTCGTCCAGGTAGAACGATTTAAGTAAACCTTTTAATACGAAGTAGTCGTTAGGGGCGGCATCGCCGGCTTGTACCACATACTGGTGCTTTTTAAACTGCCGCGGTGTGAAATGAGTGAGCACAAAGGCAAATTCATCATCAGTGAGTTTTACAATTTTTTCGATTTGCTGGCGTAAAAGATATTCCATAAATTGGGTGCAAACTTCGTAACTTAACTTGGTTATGATTGGTTTTAATCATCAATTAATAAACGCAACATTCATGTTACCGGGTAACATTTTTATAAATTAGCTGCAACTTTATACGTTGTAAAAGGTAATAACCCTTACGTGAACCAACTGCAAACATATAAGCTGATTTTAGCCATAGCTGCAATATTATTTATTGCTAAACCCTTTGTGGGTTTTGGTGTGTACAGCGCTTTGCACGAGAGTCCGCACGAAACCAATTTGCTGGTTAAGGTATTTGCCAAACGCAAGCCCGAGTTTATGGAAGAGGTAACGGCCAAATCGGTAGTTTTCCAAACCTTACTGCGCGATAAGGCCAACGAGTTTGCGTTTACCATCAACGCCTTACTGGCTTGTTTATACTCATTATTTTCTGTCATAACGCTCAATGCCGTTAATCGCTTTTTACGGCACCAACAGCATAACCGCGCCTCGGCAGCGCCTATTTATCTGCTTACCAGGCAACTTACTATATGATTTAAAAGGAAGTTTTTTCATCTCCAGAAAATGAACTGCCCAACGGCAGTACCGTGTCCTTTTTATCTACAATAGTTTTTATAAACACATGTTTTGTTTTAAACATGGCTGGTGCCTGGCGTTATTGCTGCTGGTAGCCGGCCCCATATATGCGCAAAATCCAAACGGCACCGTAAAGCTAAACGAGTTGCTGAACCGGGTAGCCACCAACGCACCCACATTAATTACCGACTCGTCGGCCATACTAATCAAAGAAGCCCAGGCCCGCG
Source organism: uncultured Mucilaginibacter sp. (assembly GCA_913777515.1). Taxonomy (GTDB): domain Bacteria; phylum Bacteroidota; class Bacteroidia; order Sphingobacteriales; family Sphingobacteriaceae; genus Mucilaginibacter. The sequence continues at coordinate 4,115 of CAJYSL010000275.1, read as the reverse complement.
AAACCGGCTACAACTGGCTGCCCAATTTAAAACTGAATTACCAGGCCAATGTGGGTACCAACAACAACGTAGGTGGTGCTTATTTTGGTTTCGGCATTGTGCCATCCAATAACCGGGGTGTACGCAGCGAGAGCAACACCACCGCCGTACTATCTAACTTAGGCATTGCCGCCTTTGACATGGAGTTATACAACTTCGGCGCTTACAAAGCGCAGAACCAGGTTGCAGAGTCAGAAGTTGATGTGCAAAAAAGCCAGTTTGCCGCCTCTAAATATAACCTGCAAGCTTATACCATTGATAACTATCTGCAACTACTCAAGTTGCAGGCGTTTTTAACGGTACAGGAGCGCAATATCGAACGGAATAAAGAAATCAGACGGTCTATCCGCGCATTGGCCCGCAGCGGCATCCGGGCCGGGGTAGATACCAGCGTTGCCGAAGCCGAGTTGTCTAAATCGCGCTTAAACTACATCGAACTTAAAAATCAGGTAAAGCAAATACAATTGCGCCTGGCTGCCATCAGTGGCATGCCATCTAATAACATTGTGCCCGACACCGCATCAGAAAATAACCTGATTTTGCATTCCATCAACGGTAAACTGATGGTGCCGGATACGGCCAACCATCCGCTGCTTAAATACTACCGCTCATTGTACGATAACAGCCTGGAGCGCGAAGCCCTGGTTAAAAAAAGCTATAACCCGAAAATATCCTTACAGGCCGCTGCCTGGGGCAGGGCTGCCAGTCTGGATGCCAACAACGGCTTTACGAGCTTGCATAATGGCTGGGGTTTTCAGCGCGAAAATTATGTGGTGGGTTTGGGCATTACCTATAATTTGTTCGATTTAAAGCGCCGGCAGTTAAAACTGAATACCCAAAAAATTACCTCGCAATACACGCTTGCTAAACTTAACGAGCAGAAAGTGCTGTTAGCCGCCAACGCCAGTCAGGCCGATGCCAATGTAGCCACGGCCTTAGAGCGTTTGCAGGAAATACCGCGCCAGGTTAAAGCGGCCAATGCGGCCTACCGGCAAAAGTTTGCCTTGTACAAAAGCGGACTCACCGATATTGTAGAGCTCAACGTTGCGCTTAACTTGCTGTACCGTGCCGAAACCGATTTTATATCGGCCAAAAACAGTTACACCCAGGCACTCTTTCAAAAAGCCGTTACCGAAAATCAGGTCAGTCAAGTTCTTAACCAGTTAAATTAATACATCCTATGTCAATGGTTACCACCGCATTGAAACGGCCGGTTACAACAGTGATTGTTACCATCAGTCTGCTGTTGTTTTCGGTGCTCAGTGCAATAAAAATTCCGATAGATATATTTCCGCAGCTCAATATGCCTACCATGTACGTCATCGAGTCGTACGGGGGGATGTCGCCGCAGCAGATGGAAGGCTTTTTTTCCACCCGTTTGCAAGATCAGTTTTTGTATGTAAACGGTATCAAATCTATCACCAGTAAAAATATACAGGGGCTTACCTTATTAAAGCTAAGCTTTTACGAAGGCACCGACATGGGCGAGGCTTCGGCGCAGGTAGCGTTGCAGGTAAACCGCGCCATGAAGTTTTTTCCGCCGGGTGCATTGCCGCCACAGGTATTGCGTTTTGATGCCTCATCGTTACCGGTAGGCCAGTTGGTACTATCATCCAAAACCCGCAGCCTCAAAGATATTTATGATTTGGCCACTACGCGCGTGCGGCCGACCTTTTCGTCGGTTGCCGGTTTATCGGCACCGCCACCGTTCGGGGCAAACTCACGCTCAGTCATCATTAATGTTGATCCGAACAAACTACGGAGTTACAGCCTGACGCCTGATGAGGTAGTCGCATCGCTCACCAAATACAACGTAATGTCGCCATCTGGCAACCTGCGCATGGATAATACCATGTATGTTACCACCATGAACTCGCTGATTGGCAATGTTGAAGATTTTGGTAACATCCCGGTCATCAGCAAAAACGGTAGCCCGGTGTTTATTAAGGATGTGGCAAGGGTGTCTGACGGTGCCGACGTAACCGTAAGTTATGCCTTAATTAACGGTAAACGCTCGGTATACATCCCTGCCGTAAAAACAGCCGATGCCTCTACCTGGGCAGTGGTGCAGGCGCTTAAGAGTAAGCTGCCTGACATTCAGAGTTTATTGCCCGATGATGTAAAGGTCTCGTACGAGTTTGACCAGTCGGTATTCGTAATTAATGCGGTGGAAAGCTTACTGACTGAAGGCGGCCTGGGCGCGGTGTTAACCGGGCTGATGGTGCTGCTGTTTTTGCGCGACTGGCGTAGCAGTTTAATCGTGGTTATTACGATACCGGTATCCATTGTTATCGGGGTGATGCTGCTGGGCTTTTTCGGTCAAACCATCAACATCATGACCTTGAGCGGACTGGCGCTGGCTATCGGTATCCTGGTCGATCAAGCCACGGTGACTATCGAGAATATACACCAGCACCTTGAAATGGGCAAGAGTAAAAAGCAGGCCATTTATGATGCCTGCGAAGAAATATCGTTTCCGCTGCTGCTTATCCTGCTTTGTATACTCGCGGTATTTGCACCGTCCTTTTTAATGACGGGTGTGCCGAAGGCCATGTTTTTGCCACTATCATTAGCTATTGGTTTAACCATGATTGTGTCTTACATCATTGCGCAAACGCTGGTGCCTATACTTAGTAACTGGTTGATTAATGCCGAGCAATACCAGCACGGTCACCACAGGCAGTTGCATGCCCATGCCGGAGAAGCTTTGGACAGGCAGGAGAAAGAACAAGTAAAAAACCACTTAAAACAAGAGCAGGATCATCCCCAGGAAAACGATTTATTTGAGCGGGTGAAATTGCGCTTTGTAAAGGTGTTAGACCGTTGGATGCCTAAAAAGCGAATGATTGTACCAGTATACTTACTGGTGGTACTTGCCTTGGCATTGGGAGGCTTTATAATTATAGGTAAGGATATGATGCCTAAGCTCAACAATGGTCAGTTCCAGATACGGATCAAAGAACCTGACGGTACCCGCCTGGAGCGTACGGAAACCAAGCTGAAGCAAGTATTGAAGATCATCGACAGCACCTCCAATCATCACGTGGCTATCAGTTCGGGCTATGTGGGTTTAATACCGAGCAGCTACGGGGTAAGTAACCTCTACGTATTCAATACCGGCACGCACGAAGCAATTTTGCAGGTAAACCTGGATGCAGATTATCATGTAAACATGGACGATTTTAAGGAAGCACTGCGTAAAAACATAGCCTATGCTATACCCGAGTTGCGGGTAACTTTTGAGCCTATTGACATGACCGAAAAAATTATGAGCCAGGGTGCGGCTACGCCCATTGAGGTAACTGTAGCCGGTAAAGACATGGCGCAGATTGAAGGTTACAGCAATAAGCTGGTTAACCAACTTAAAAAAGTTGATTACCTGCGTGATGTGCAGATTAACCAGCCCCTCAAATTTCCGGTGGTTAAAATAACACTCGACAGGTTAAAGCTGGCCCAAATGGGTTTAAGCGTAAGCGAGATAGCACGTTCAGTTACGGCCAGTACTTCATCCAGTAGGTTTTCCGAAAAAAACCAGTGGCTGGACGAGAAGGCTGCCAACACCTACCAGGTACAGGTACAAATACCCGAGTATGTGATGAACAATATGGACGAGATACGCGAGATACCGCTTATTAAAGGGCAAAGCAGTCCGGTGCTTGGCGATGTGGCCAATTTTCAGACGGTTTACGTTCCGGGCGAGTATGACCGTATGGGGCCAAGGCGTTACCTTACGGTGAGCGCCAATATCCACGATAAAGATTTAGGCCGTGCAACTGCTGCCGTAGAGCAAGCTATTAAAGCCGTAGGCAAGTCGCCTAAAGGTGTGGTCACTCAAGTGCAGGGGATGTCGAGCTTGTTAACGGACACCATGTCGAGTTTGCAAAACGGATTATTGTTCGCCATTCTGGTGATCTTCTTATTATTGGCAGCTAACTATCAATCAGTAAAATTATCGCTTACGGTATTATCCACCGTACCTGCAGTGGTATTAGGTTCCATAGGTGCATTGCTGCTCACCGGCTCAACGCTTAATTTGCAAAGCTACATGGGTATGATTATGTCGGTAGGGGTATCGG
>CAJYSL010000274.1 GCA_913777515.1 uncultured Mucilaginibacter sp. | reverse complement strand
GCAGCAACTGGGCAATATGCGGAATGGCAAACTCTAAACGCGACAGCAGGTTTTCGTAAAACACCAGCCGGTTTTCGGAGTAAATCTCCATCATACCGGCGATGTGCTTGTTGTAAAAAACCGGAATCACGGCGTAAGACTTAATGCCGGCCTCACTCAGCGTTTTTAAAAAGAAAAACTTTTGCTGCCTTGCTTCCGAAAGAGAACTGAAAAATACAGCCTTCGGATTTTTTTCGTACCGGTTTACCAAGGCATGATAAGTTTCCTCGGCCACGCCATATTTTTGGGCGGCCTGTATCAAAATGCTTTCCGAACACGACGACAAGTCGAACAATGGTTCGCCGTTGAGCTTTAAAAAAGGTAACAGCCCGAAATGTACGTTACTATTTTCGGTTAAAATCTCAAGCGATTTGATAACCTTCTGGTAAAGTTCTTTCTGGTCATCATTAGGATTAATGATAGCATCCCTAATGTCCTCAATAGCACGGCGGGGGGTAACATCCTCCACGGTAATTACCGAAAATCCGATTAGCTTAAATAAACTCAGCGGTAATATTTCAGACAGCACATCTACCCCGTCCTCATTATGCAGGTAATTCTCAATGGTTTCAAAATCGAGTTCAGGCAGCTCGCCGTTTACCTCAATATCCACAAAAGTGGTATCAATATGTATGTGATAATAACGGTCTAAACCGGTTTCGGCATCGGTATATGAGTAGTAAGTATTATCGTTAAGTACTGATGTAAAATGGTAAAGCTTTTTTAAAATATGCCGGTAAACATACTCCTGCTGCTGATGATAAAACACCTCATCATCTGTAACCATAGAGTATGCTGCCTCGCGGATGTCACGACTGGTAATGAGGCTATGAAAAGCATCGGTGCTGTAAAAAACACAATTGGGCACCGGTGTGCTTAATGCCCAGTAACATTCCCTTTCGCTCAGCAAAACCGGCGATAGCGTACCATAAATCAATTCCAGCAAACTGGCATTATGCTGGGCGTGTTCCGGGTCGTTTAATATACTATCCAGGTCCTGCGCCTGTTTAAAATGCTCAAGTACAAAGCTGTAAAATTTAGCTTTGATGCTATCTTCTGATTTTAACCGGTTTTGCAGGTAACTGATAAACGGTTTAAACGACAACGCTGTATCAATCAGCTTTAAGTCGGCCAGGTCTTTATTAATATAAAATGACTTTGTTTGCATGAACAGCACCTTGTACGGTAATCCAAAATAGTTGGATACTTAAAAATTACTTTCGTTTAAAAGCGACAGACGGATTGATAATTTTTTGTTGATTTATCGCTTGCCAAAGTAAGTAAATTTTAAAATAGTGCCACGGCTAAATTCATCGCCCTCATTAGAAATATAGAGGTTGCCCCTACTGTCAAAAGCGATACCCTCGGGCTGCAAAAAGTTTTTACGATTGAGCGCGTATGCGTTAGTTACCTGCCAGTTTTGATTGGCCACCACCAGTAAACTATTTACCGACGAGACAATAAACCACTGCTTGGTCATCGGGTTTTGCGCCATGGCCGACGGCCTGAATTTTATTTTATCGTCCTTAATCAGTTTGGTAATCTGGCTTACCTCAATTTTAAAAGTACCGGCTTGTTTTAAGCTGTCATTAGGTAAAACATCAAAAATATAGCCTGTGCTGCTCTGGGTTGTTTTTTCGTCGTCGCAGTTTTTGCATAACACATATAGCTTGTTTTTGGCATCGTCGGCATACATGCTTTCATACTCGCCGGCTGGCAAAAGGTCGGTATGCTCGTGTACGTTGCTCAACTCCTGCTCTTTAATTTCGCTAAGCGGAAAGGTATAAAGCTTACCGTTGCTTTTCAATACTATCACCCGTTCGTTGCAAATAGCTACGTCCTCGTAATCGCCGTGTTTGGCAAATTTGGTGTGCCCGGTTTTCATGCGATCGGATGGGTGACCGTAAAAAAGCTTGCCATCTTCGTCTTCGATGGCATAAATAGTTTTGTTGTCTCCCTTATTAAAGGTGATACCCGAAATCTCCAGCAAATCGTCTTCCATCTTAAAGCGCTCTGGCTCTTTTAAATTATACCCTTTGGGGCTGGCATACTCTTGCTGCTGCTGGCTTTGGGCGCACGATATGCCCAATACGGCTATAAGCATCAAAGTATAAATGGAAGTACTGCTTCTCATAAATTTAATTGGTTTATTATGGATGAGCGTTGCCGGCCTTTTGCTTCAGCAGGTTGTAAATCTCCAGTTGAGACCTTACGGCAGGCTCATTATCTTTAACAGGAATATTCTTTAATTGTGTGTCTATGTGTACCGCTTGTGTATTATCGCGCAGTTGCAAATCAATCAGCTTTAAAATTTCTTCTTTAATACCGGCATCATAAACCGGGAAGCACACCTCTATCCGGTGATAAATATTACGGTTCATCCAATCGGCCGAGCCCATGTATACTTGTGGGTTACCATTATTACCGAATATAAAAATACGGCCATGCTCCAGGTACTTGTCAATAATCCGGGTAATGGTAATGTTTTCACTCTGGCCCGCAACGCCTGGCACCAAGCGGCAGATGCTCCGCACAATCATTTGTATTTTAACTCCTGCGTTTGAGGCTTCGTAGAGTTTATTAATCAGCTTTTCTTCTTCTAAATTATTTAGTTTGATGATAATTGAGCCGGGCAGCCCCTGCTTTATCTGGCTAATTTCATTATCAATCAAATCCATAAAACGTTGCTGCAAATTAAACTGAGCTACCAGTAACTGGCTAAAGGGCATAATACCGGCATCAGCAGGCTTTTGTTTTTTAGCCAGAAAGATGAACAGCAGTTCCATTTCGCGCAGCAAGGTGTGGTTGCCTGTGAGCAAAATATGGTCGGTATAAAAGCGGGCAGTATTTTCGTTAAAATTACCAGTGGCCAGCAAGCCCCGGTACAGGGTACGGTCTCCAGATTTGATTTTTACCAAAGCTATCTTAGCATGTACTTTCAGTGCTGTAACGCTATAAATAATTTTCGCACCGGCCGCACGCAGCTTTTTGGCCCA
>CAJYSL010000273.1 GCA_913777515.1 uncultured Mucilaginibacter sp. | reverse complement strand
TGAGCCCCTTTTGCCAGGAAACATTTGTGTCGTATGCAAACAGCCAGGATGTACATCAGGAAGAGCAATTACCTGTTGTTTTAGACCGCTTTGCAGGTTTGGGGCCATTTGGCGGAATTTTATCTGCGTTGATGCATAACCCCAATGCAGCCTGGTTAACGGTAGCCTGCGATTTGCCTTACCTCACGGCCGATACACTGGCTTACCTGGTGCAAAACCGAAATTCCTCCAAGCTGGCCACTTGCTTTATTGATAGTGACAATCGTTTTCCCGAACCTTTGGTAACCATTTGGGAGCCGCGGGCGTACCCGGTAATGTTGCAGTTTTTAAGCCAGGGCTATGCCTGTCCGCGTAAGGTACTCATCAATACAACGATTGAGCTGTTGCAGGCACCCGACACGCATGATTTTGAAAACATTAACTTTCCGGAGCAACGCGATGAGGCCATCAGCAACCTGCAAAAAGGCAGATTATAAAAAATCTGTTATCTTGCTTCAAATTACACTAATTCTGAATGAAAAAAATCTACCTCATCGCATTAATTGTCTTCTTTACCGCGCTCAAAATTCATGCTCAAACTATCACTATTACCGGTCCTGGTATACAGCCATTGGTAATGAGCAAAGGTATGTTTCAGGATATGAAACAAGCGGTAGTAATGGCCAAGGCACATGATGAAAAGGTACACCGATACAGCGGCGTAACCATGGCGGATTTATTAACTAAAGCCGGTATTGTTTTAGGCGATACCGCTAAACGTAAAACCATAGTGAGCTGCTTGGTGGTTACAGCTGCCGATAATTATAAAGCTATTTACGCCTTATCCGAAGTTGACCCGCTGTTTGCCAACCGGACAATCATTGTTGCCGACCGGGCCGACAAAAAGCCTTTGCCGGAAGAAGTTGGGCCTTTTCAAATTATTGTTCCGGGCGAAAAAAAGCATGCCCGCTGGGTAAGGCAGGTTACAGCATTAGAAGTGATAGTTTTAAACTCAAAATAACATGAAATCGGCGCGTTTACAATTTATCGTATTATGCTTATGTCTGCCGATGGCCGGTATAGGCCAAAACTTGCGGGTAGCGGTAGCGGCTAATGCACAATTTGTAGCCGAAAAGCTGGCACAGGCGTTTAAAAAACAAGCAGGTGTAGAGGCTCAATTGATAGTAAGCTCATCAGGTAAACTAACTACCCAAATTGAGCAGGGAGCACCATTTGATGTTTTCTTGTCGGCCGATATGAAATACCCTGAAGAACTTTATCAAAAAAAGCTGACCACCGGAGCGCCTAAAATATACGCCTACGGTGCTTTAGTTCTTTGGACGAAGGCAAATGTGATACTGAATCAAAATTTAAGCGGACTAAATAACGCGGCTATTAAAAAGATTGCCATTGCCAACCCCAAGTTGGCGCCTTACGGAACAGCGGCTGAAGAGGCTATGCAAAAAACGAATACTTTCGCTATCTTAAAGCCTAAACTGGTATACGGCGAAAGTATTGCCCAGGTAAACCAGTATTTGCTCACCGGCGCAGTGGATGCAGCTTTTACCGCAAAATCGATAGTATTAGACCCTGCCCAAAAAGGCATAGGCCGATGGACGGAAGTTGACAGCAAGCTTTATCAACCCATCGCTCAGGGTGTTGTGGTGCTGAAAGCCTCAAAAGGGCAAAATTTGGCTGCGGCTAATCAATTCTATCAGTTTTTGTTCAGCGCGCAGGCTAAGCAAATATTTAAGGCTTACGGCTACCGTTAACCAACTGGCCAAGCTTTTTTAATAGTCTATCAAACATGCAGTATCAACCCCTTTGGCTAACATTGCAACTGGCATTTATTACTACCGGTTGTTTATTAGTCATAGGCATACCCATAGCTGCATGGCTGGCCCACAGTAAATTCAAGCTCAAACCAGCGGTAGAAGCAATAATTAGCTTACCCCTGGTGCTACCACCCTCCGTATTAGGTTTTTATTTGTTGCTGGCTTTTAGTCCGGCAAGCGGATTAGGCAAATTTTTAAATGATGTATTAGGTATACGTTTGGTGTTTTCGTTTACCGGCTTGGTTATTAGTTCTATTATTTACAGTTTGCCATTTATGGTGCATCCGGTACAGTCCGGGTTAGAAGCGTTGCCGGGCAGTATTCGCGAGGCTTCGCAAACATTAGGTAAATCATCTTGGCAAACTTTTATACACGTTTTATTGCCCAACATCAAACCTGCCTTATTTACGGGCATTGTATTGAGTTTTGCACACACACTGGGCGAGTTTGGCTTGGTACTGATGATTGGTGGTAATATTCCGGGTGTTACCAAAGTAGCTTCTATTGCTATTTATGACGAGGTAGAATCACTCAATTTCAAAGCCGCACATATGTATGCAGCTATATTGCTGGCGATGTCATTCTGTATTTTGGTAGCCGTATATGTGGTTAACAAGCATTTAACCCGAAACCGCCTTACTGCATGATTAAGATTAACATCTGTAAAAAGCTGCATCTGCCTCAGGGTAACGGCGAATTGAGGATAGATACCGAAATCCATAGTCAGTCTTTTACTGCGTTATATGGACCATCCGGTGCCGGTAAAACAAGCTTGCTACGCATCATGGCCGGCTTGTTAAAACCCGAGCGGGGCATTATCGAAGTAAACGGGCAAACCTGGCTCAACACGGATAAAAAGATAGACCTGTCGCCTCAAAAAAGAAATATCGGGTTTGTATTTCAGGATTATGCGCTTTTCTCAAATATGACGGTAGCAGAAAACCTGCGTTATGCTTTGCCATCGCATCAGTCCCCGGCGCGTGTAGAGGAGTTGATGACAACCATGAATCTACAGGCTTGGGCCAACCTGAAGCCTGATGTATTATCGGGAGGGCAAAAGCAACGGGTAGCCTTGGCGCGCGCATTGGTTAGGCAACCGGAGGTGTTACTGTTGGATGAACCCTTGTCGGCCTTAGATGATGCAACACGCTCACAGTTGCAGCAGGAATTATTAAAGGTGTATCAGCAATACAATTTAACTACCCTATTGGTAAGTCATCACTTGCCGGAGGTATTTAAACTGGCCACCCATGTTATCAAGATTGAGCAGGGGCAGCTGCTGCAAAGCGGTACCGCGGCTCAGGTTTTCGGCTGGCAGCCGCAGGACGAAGGGTTTTATTTAACCGGAGAGGTAGTAAGTGTAGAAGCCTACTCACTGAAAATATTAGTACAGCAACAGTTGATGGAGATAAAACATTCCAGCCAAACCGAAAATTTAAAAGTAGGTGATAAGGTAAGTCTACAAGCCACTGACTTATTATTGCACAAGCTTTCGTAACTTTATGCTTGTCAACAAACCTTTACCGGTTTGATGAGTTAGTAAACCATACCTATGAAAGTATTATTATTTGGCATCACCCGTGAGATTACCGGCCAAAGCCGGATTAACATTCCGGAAAATGCCGGCATTAATACGGTTAAAGCACTAAAAAGCTGGTTAGGGCAGCAGTATCCTGCTTTGCAAAGCTTATCATCGCTGGCTATAGCTGTTGATAGCGAGTATGCGCAGGATGAAGACGCTTTAACGCCTGAGCAGGAAATTGCCTTGATACCACCCGTAAGTGGCGGTTAATCACTATACATAATAACGTGTTAATTAAGTTAGTTGAACATATTGATTTGAATGAGGCTTATGCCTATTTACAGTCGCCCGAAGCCGGTGCGGTAAACCTGTTTGTAGGTACAGTGCGTAATCATTCAAAAGGAAAAAACGTGGTCAGGCTCGATTTTGAGGCTTACGATGCCATGGCCATCCGGCAGATGGAGCATATCGCGCATGATGCGTTTAAGCAATGGCCGTTGGTAAAGCTGGCTATGATACATGCGGTGGGTGCTAAAGAACCGGGCGTACCGGTAGTGATTATCGGCGTGTCGTCTGCTCACCGTGATGCTTCTTTTGAAGCCTGCCGGTTTTTGATTGATGAGCTGAAAAAGACAGTGCCGATCTGGAAAAAAGAATTTTACGACGATAATAGCGTGTGGGTAAATGCCCATCCTTAATATAATGAACGAGCGTGTGTTGATAGATAAATATGGCAGGCAACTGAATTACCTGCGGCTGTCGGTTACCGACCGTTGTAATTTCAGGTGCTACTATTGTATGCCCGAAGAAGGTATTGACTTTGCCCGTCGCAAAGATTTAATGACGTTCGATGAGATGCTGCAGCTGTCATCCGTGTTTTGCCAACTTGGGGTTTCTAAAATACGCATTACGGGCGGCGAACCTTTTGTGCGCAACGGTATTATGCCTTTTTTGAGAAAATTAAGCGGTACCGAAGGTTTAAAAGAAATTACGGTGACCAGCAATGGTACTTTATCAGAACGTTACCAGGCAGAGCTTTTGCAAATCGGTATCCGCAAAATTAACATCAGCCTCGATTCGCTGAGCCGCGAGCGTTTTGCGCACATTACCCGTCGTGATAATTTTGATGGTGTATATGCCGGTATTTTTAAACTGCTGGATAGCGGCTTTGATGTAAAGCTGAACTGCGTAGTAGCCGAAAATAAAAACATACAAGACATCGTGCCTTTTATTGAGCTCACAAAAAACTACCGCTTATCAGTCCGCTTTTTAGAGGAAATGCCCTTCAATGGCAGCGATGGCTCACAAGTTCAGTCGGACTGGGATTATAAGCGAATATATCAGTACGTGGCTGGTCATTATCCCGATATTAACCGGTTAATTAGTGATGCTAATTCTACATCGGTAAATTATAAAATTCCGGGTTATGCCGGTAGCTTCGGTATCATCCCTTCATTTAGCCGTACGTTTTGCGGTACCTGCAACCGTATACGGTTGTCGGCCACTGGCGAGTTACGTACCTGCCTATACGGCCCTGCGGTAGTTAACCTGCGCGATGTGTTAAGAAAAGGCGCTTCAACAACTGACCTTGAGCAGGAAATTATTCAGGCGGTAAGCCAGCGCGAGCGCGATGGTTATGCAGCCGAGCTGGCCAGTCAGGGTGATATCCATACCTCTATGTCTGTACTGGGTGGGTAAACTGTTATTGTAGCATTTCCACACGTTGCAGCATTTTAAATTTTAATCTGTTTAGCATTGAGCAAACCTCTAAACCGCGAACGCTATTTACGTCAAACCCAACTGGCTAATTTTGGCGAGCAGGCGCAGGTAAAACTGGCGCAGGCTAAGGTGCTGGTGGTTGGTGCAGGAGGTTTAGGCGTGCCGGTTTTGCAGTATTTAACCGGTATGGGCGTGGGCACCATTGGTATTATGGATTTTGACACCATCAGCCTTTCTAACTTACACCGGCAGGTGTTGTATACCGAAGCTGAAGTGGGACAAAGCAAAGCATCCATGGCTCATGCAAAACTTAAAGCCTTAAATACCGAAGTAGATTTTCAAATCTATAACGAAGCCTTAACCATTAGTAATGCACTGGAAATCGTTACGCAATACGATGTTGTTATTGATGCTACGGATAATTTCAGCACCCGGTATTTATTAAACGATACCTGCGTGATATTGAATAAACCCTTGATTTATGGCGCGGTACAGCAATATGAAGGGCATGTGAGTGTATTTAATCATCAGGGTGGACCAACTTACCGGTGCCTATACCCGCAACCACCTGCAGCTAACGAAATACCTGATTGCAATACAGCCGGCGTATTGGGCGTGGTGCCGGGCATCATTGGTATGCAACAAGCTTTGCAGGCCATTAAAGTAATTACCGGCATCGGGCAAACACTGTCGGGCTATTTGGAGATTCACGATTTTTTAAGCGATGAGCAATACAAGGTGAAGTTAAAGTTGAACCCGGAGAATAAAAGTATTGCCACATTGCAAGCGAGTTACGAACCTGTAGCGTGTAAAACGGTGCAGTTGTTATCAGTAGAGGAATTGTATGATTGGTATGAGTCGGGTAAAAACTTCCGGTTGATTGACGTGCGGGAGCCGGATGAGTTTGCGGAAGAACATTTAAAAGGAGCGGTGTCTTATCCTTTATTACAACTTAAACCTGCTGAGGTAGAGATAAGCACTGAAGTTCCCACTGTTCTGTTTTGCCAGAAGGGCGCCCGGAGCAGCAAAGCCGCGCAGTTATTGCAACAGCAATACCCATCAGCTCATATTTATAGCGTGTTAGGTGGTATGGATTTCTGGCAGGATGAATTTGATGACGAATACCTGGTGCATCCGTAACCGCTAACACGTAAATTATGATTACCATACAAGAGGCTTTAAACCATGTTTATACTCAGGCTAAACCATTCTCTGTTGAAGAGGTAGATTTACTCCAATGTCAAGGCCGTGTGTTAGCCAAGCCAATTATTGCCGACCGTGATTTTCCGCCTTTTCACCGGGCTACCATGGATGGTATTGCGATTAACACTGCGGCTTTCGAGCAGGGGCAGCGGCAATTTCCGGTAGAAGCCATACAACCTGCCGGTCATCCACAGTTAACACTGCAAAATCCCAAACAGTGCATCGAAATTATGACCGGCGCTATGTTGCCGGTTGGCTGTAATGCGGTCATTCGTTACGAGGATGTATTGTTGGAGAATAATGTGGCTCAAGTGCAGCTGGATTCCGTTACCGCATATCAGAACGTTCATTTACAAGGGGCTGATGAAAAGGAGGGACAGACCTTAGTTAGCGCCGGTACTAAAATAACGCCTGCTATTATTGCCATTGCGGCTTCGGTTGGGTTAACTCGACTAAGCGTTTATCGGTTGCCACGGGTTGCCGTTTGTTCAACCGGTGATGAACTGGTAGCTATAACCGAAGAGCCCGAACCGCATCAAATCAGACAATCTAACAGTTATATGCTGATTGCCGGATTAGCCCAGGAGGGGATCATGGCCGACAGGTATCATTTACCTGACGAGCCAACTTTGATGGCTGAGCAAATGGCCGGATTGGTGAAAAGCTATGATGTATTACTTTTTTCGGGCGCGGTATCAAAAGGCAAGTTTGATTTTTTACCGCAGGTGTTGCAGCAGCTAAATATGCAAACGCTGTTTCATAGCATAGCACAGAAGCCAGGCAAACCATTGTTGTTTGGTAAATTTGATAACGGCGTGCTAGTGTTTGGCTTCCCGGGCAACCCAGTATCTACCTGGATATGTTACCAGATTTATTTTCGAGCTTGGCTATATGGTTCGTTAAATATTAAACTCCCGGTAATGCAGGCTGCCGTCAGCAAAACGCTAACCTTCAAACCGGCATTGGTGCACCACGTGTTAGTAAAGCTGCTTAACCAAAATGGTAAACTGGTAGCCACGCCGGTAAACACCTCAACCTCCGGAGACATGGTCAACCTGATGCAGGCCGAAGGCTATTTGAGCTTGCCTGCCGAACAGGATAGTTCTGAAGCGGGAACTCTGTTCGACGTACAGCTATTTTAACAAGTTTAAGGCTTAATACGCTTTAAACCTTCTTTTGCTTTTTGCTCAATACTGTTTTCCTGCTGATGGTTTTTAAAGCTGATAGCCATGTTATAATAAGTAACAGCCCGGTTGGTATCGCCGTGTTGCTCGTAAATAAGGCCTGCCCGTAAAGCCGACATAGGCGCAAAATAATAGCTGGTGCCTTTACCTACATTAATGGTTTGCTGGTAGCTGCTTAAGGCGTTGCTGTCTTGCTGCATGGCATCATAAATGCGGCCAAGCCGGTAATGATATTCGGCTTTGTCGTGCGTGGTGATGTACTTATCGGCATGCTGTTCTTTGAGCAATGCCAGTGCCTTGGCATACAGGCCACCATCAAACCATAAACGGGCGCGCAGCAAATCAGGGTTATATGATGGGTCGGCAATTTCGGTTAAAGCACGTTTGTCTTTTTCGTTATAAGTGTATCCCTTGGTTTTTACCAATTGGGTAAAAGCCGTGTAACGCTTAGTGTTACCGTCAAGCAGGGCATCCCAAGCCAGGTGCAGGTAACTGTCTTTAATAAAGTTAACCCCTTTATTAGTTTGTAAAAATTTATTAAAGTAGTCGTTTGCCGAATTATCTGATACATTCATTTTGGCAATGGCCATCAGGTAATCCAGGTAAGGGTAGGGCTGGTACTCCGCGCCATCCGGGCGTTTATCTAAAAAACTGATAGCCTCGGTGCTGTGCCCGCTACGCAAAGCGATGTAGCCCTCAATATAGCTTTTCAATAAGTTGCTGTTATCCATGCGGGCAGTGTATTTAAGCATTTTGCTATAAGCATGCTCATCATTCACTACATCGGTCTGCAAGTAGGTAGTGTAAAATACGGCTTCATCATAAAACATGGCATAGTTTGATGCCGGTAATTGAGCAATAGTGTTCTGCAGCATATTAATGCCGTTGCTGATGTTGCCTTTGATGCCAAAAATATTTAAAACGCTTTTAAGCGCACCGTCGGGTAGGGCACCCAATGCCACGGTAACTACCCCTAAGGGTATGTCGTCCGGTAAAAATGTCGGGAACTTTTTTTGATTGTCCTGTAACTGCCGGTAGGCCTTATTAATAGCAAATCCGGCTGCGGTATTATCACCAAAGCGGGCATTCAATAGTGCCCAGTGTAGGTTTACTTGCGCCAGTGCAAAGTTGCGCCAGGGAGATGTTTTATCCCCGTCATCCAGCTTATCTAAGCGGTCGGATTTATTGCTCTTCAGTCGGTCATAATCAGCTTTACTTTCGGTGCTCAGCATCCAGAAATAATCATAATAATCATCGAGCAGAACGGTAAAGCTGTTTTGCGGATGGATAGCTTTTTCGCGGTCAATTTGCTGGCGTGCAGCTTTAAGCTTAAAGCTCAATATATTTTTATACGCCTGATTACAGTTGGCGTTTACATCAAAATTAGCAAAAGTATGAGCGCTGATAAAGCAGAGCAGTACAGGCAAAAAATATTTACTCATTACAAAAAAAGGCGCCGGTAAGGCGCCTTATATATCATTTTTAATTAAAAGCTGATTATGCGTGCTCTTCTTCTTCGAGCGCCATTTGTTCATCAACCAAAATACGACCGCAATGTTCGCAAACGATGATTTTTTTACGCTGACG
>CAJYSL010000272.1 GCA_913777515.1 uncultured Mucilaginibacter sp. | reverse complement strand
TTAACATTACAAGTAATTTGAAATCTGGCAGTAAAGGGGCCGCAATATATCAGCATCGCAGTCCGAATCGCTTTTCAATATTAGCATAAGTTTATACGATATCAGCAAAAATTTTAGGTTTTTTTATACTGCGATGGTGGGCATCCAGATTGAATGATTCCCTATCATTTTGTAAATGTGCTTAATGCAATTTGTTTAAATCCAGTTGCAACAACACTTTAAAAAAAGCTTTAACCGCCTGCTTTTCGTAAATGTCGTGCAACGAAACGATGGCGGCCTGCTGTAAAGTTTTGAGCGAGCGGATAGGAATGGATACCAGATTTTCCTGGTTACTCACGGTAGTTTGCGCCAATATGGTATTCCAGTAACCGGTTCCAACCAGCTCAAGTAAGGTCGGAATGTCATTGGTTTCCAAATTTATTTTTGGGAAGAGATGATGCTTTTCAAATACCTCGTCAACAAACTTACGGGTGCTGAAACCCCGTGCAGGTAAAGCCAGCGGCAGTTCCTGAATATCCTGCAAGGTAACCGTCTTTTTTTCGGCCAGGGGCGAACCTTTGCAGGCAATCAAACTGAGTTCCGAACTAAAAAGAGGCTGATACTTCATGCTTTGATTATGCGTCACTTCCTCAAAAGTCAATACAAAATCGAGTTCAAATTTCGAAAGGCGGTCTGTAAGCTCTGTAGAAGTGCCGAATATGACCTGGATAACAATTTGCGGATGCTGCCGGTGAAACGCCTGTATAGCCGGCGACAGGATATGCCTGAGCCCGTAAGTGGTGCCAATCATCAAATGCCCGGTTTCGAGGTTACCTAAATCTTTAAGCACCTGGTAACCATCATTAGCTTTTTGCACGCATTGCAGGGCGTACTTATAAAATAGGTCGCCGGCCTCGGTTAAATAAATATGCTTACCTACCCTGTTAAAAAGCGGTGTGCCCAATTCGTCTTCCAGTTGTTTAATCTGTTGCGATAGCGTGCTTTGGCTGATAAATAATTGGGCAGCCGCTTCAGTAAAATTTAATAATTCTTTGGCTTTAATGAAATACCGCAATTGACGAAGCTCCATAATCTTAAATCGGTTTTATCGATTGATATGATAGAAAAATAACGTTTTACAAATTAATCATTCCTCCCGAAATTTGTAATACAATAAAATTAAATAAATACTTAATAGATACGGGAGTGAGTTTATGGATGCATTTAGGTCTTTCAAATACAAAAATTTCAAGCTTTTCTTTTATGGTCAGTCAATATCCTTATTAGGCACCTGGATACAAAAAACTGCGGTTGTTTGGCTGGTTTACCGCCTCACCGGCTCGGCGTTGCTGCTGGGTATCGTCAGTTTTGTAAGTTTGATTCCCTCCCTCCTGTTATCGCCTTATGCCGGCAGTTACATTGATCGCCACGACCGGTTTAAGGTAATGAAGAATACCCAAAAACTGGCGATGCTGCAAGCCGGACTTCTAGCGGCACTGGTTTACTTTCAGGTTTATAACATCTCCATCATCATTTTACTGAGCCTGCTGCAAGGCATCATCAATGCATTCGATGTAACCTGCCGGCAATCATTAATGGTTGAACTGGTTGACGACAAAGCCGACTTACCTAACGCCATCGCACTCAATTCAACTATCACTAACCTGGCTCGTGTGGCCGGACCAGCCATAGCCGGGATTATTTTAAGCACTCTGGGCGAGGACTTCTGTTTTATCAGTAATTTCTTCAGCTTTGTGCCTGTTTTAATTTGCCTGTACCTAATGAAAATCAACGTACAGCCTTCGGCCAAATCACAAAAAGATATCTGGCATGAGTTAAAAGAAGGCTTGGATTACGTTATTTCGGAAAAGCAGATTGTAAGCCTTATTGTGTTGCTTACTGCCAGCAGCCTTTTTGTAATACCTTTCACTACACTGATGCCTGTTTTTGCTAAAGATTTATTTAACGGCACGTCGGGCACCTTCAGCCTTTTTGAAAGTGCTATTGGCTTGGGCTCGCTTATCAGTGCGGTTTACATGGCCAGGCTTAAAGACACTAATAAACTTACCCAGGTTACGGTGGTAGCCAGCGTGTTATTCGGCGCAGGGGTTTTAATACTGGCCGTTTCTAACCATTTGCCGTTAGCATTGATAGGTATGGTCATTAGCGGTGTAGGTATGATGGCGCAGACCTCATCCATCAACACTTACATCCAGACAAATGCTGCACCAGCCATGCGGGCACGTACTATCAGCTATTATGTTATGGCGTACCTGGGCGTTACCCCTATAGGTAGTTTATTGATTGGCTTTTTAGCAGAGCATCTTAAAACCCGGGAGGTAGTTGCTTTAGAAGGGGTGCTGGGTTTGGTTATCATTGCCGCTTACATGGTTTACCAAAAACAGGTCAAAGAAAACAGCAACAAAGCTGTACTTAAAGCGGCTTAAGCATAAATCCTCTGTCGAGATAGCACCGTCAGATAGCAACAATTACGTACTATTCAGCGTCAGCCGTTTAATCAGCTAAACATTATAAAATACCTGGTTTATTTTCTCTAATGCTGATAAATCCGGCTGCCGCTCAAAAATACCAAACACCGATGCCCCGCTGCCACTCATACTGGCGTAAAAGGCTCCAGTCTGGTACAGGTAATTTTTAACATCGGCGATGATGGGGTAAGCCTTAAAAATGTGTTCCTCAAAATCGTTTTTGATATGCGTTCTCCAGTCGCTTACCGGCTGTTTTATCAAATCTTTTAACGATGTTTCTGTTGGCTTGGGGTTAATTCCGCCATAAGCTTCGGCGGTAGACACATGCACCGGGGGCATTACCAGCACCAGGTAATATGCTGAAAGGTCAAGCTCAACCGGTTCAAAGCGGTCGCCTTTCTCAAAAGCGTATACCGGCCTGTTATTAATGAAAAAAGCACAATCAGCCCCCAACCGGCGGCCGTAATTCATCATCTGTTCGGGCGTTAAGTCTAACTCGAATTGATTATTGAGCAGTTTAATCATAAAAGCAGCATCAGCCGACCCTCCGCCTAAGCCTGCACCAATGGGTATATTTTTATGTAGATGAATACTTATAGGCGGCATGTCGAAATCGTGTTTAAGCAAATGGTAAGCTTTTAAACACAAATTGGTATAATCGTCGCCGGGGATACGGATACCTGATGACTGAAAGCTGAGTTTATCGCTCTTAACAATTTCCAGTGCGTCTTTAATCATCAAAGGATAAAATATGGTTTCGAGGTTATGGTAGCCATCAGGCCGCCGTTCTGTAATATTTAGTCCTAAATTGATTTTGGCGTTGGGGAATAGAATCATGTGCGCGATTTAAGCCTGCGAAATTTCTACAAATGTATAAAAGCCGAAATAGTTTAATTTAATTTGTATCCGCAAGTTTGTATTATGATACCTAATGCTTGCCTGTAACAATCAGCTCATGAAACAGTACCTCGACTTAATGCGCCACGTGCTCGATAACGGTGCGCAAAAACACGACCGCACCGGCACCGGAACCATCAGCGTTTTTGGTTACCAGATGCGCTTTAATTTACAAGAGGGCTTTCCGCTGGTAACTACCAAAAAGCTGCATTTAAAATCTATCATCCACGAACTCATCTGGTTTTTAAGCGGCGATACCAATATTAAATATTTAAAAGACACCGGCGTTCGTATATGGGACGAATGGGCTGATGCCGATGGTAATTTAGGCCCGGTTTACGGCTATCAGTGGCGCTCGTGGCCAAAACCTGATGGAGGACACATCGACCAGATTAGCCAGGTAATTAAGCAACTCAAAACCAATCCCGACTCGCGCCGCATCATGGTGTCGGCCTGGAACGTGGCCGATGTCGACCAGATGGCGTTGCCACCCTGCCATAGTCTGTTTCAGTTTTATGTAGCGCCTGCCGACACGCAAAAAGGCGAAACCCGCGGCAAATTATCCTGCCAGTTATACCAGCGTAGCGCCGACATCTTTTTAGGCGTACCGTTTAATATTGCTTCTTATGCCTTGCTCACTATGATGGTGGCACAAGTATGCGATTTAGACTATGGCGACTTTATCCATACGTTTGGCGACGCCCATATCTATAACAATCACTTAGAGCAGGCTCACCTCCAATTAGGCCGTGAACCCCGCCCCCTGCCGCAAATGCGCATCAATCCGGAGATAAAAGACATATTTAGCTTTAAGTACGAAGATTTCTCATTAGAAAATTATGACCCGTGGCCGCATATTAAGGCTGCCGTGGCGGTGTAAATCATCAATAATGCTTAAATTTGAATATGACCGCCATTGAAATTAAAGCTGAAATAAAAAAGATTGTTGAAGAAGTACCTGAAGAATCGTTGGCTGAGATTTTGGATTTCCTAAAGGAAGTCAAAAATCAATCAGTTGGGCATACGCAGCAATCAGACAATTTTAAAGCTATCATGAACAAACATCGTGGTCTGCTCAAAAGACTTGCGCAATGATTTCTGTTGATGATGCCGTGCGCATGCATCATACTCTAATTGATGAGTTCGGCGGCAGTAAAGGCGTACGGGACCAACGAGGTTTAGAAGCCGCACTCGCTCGCCCTTTTGGCACGTTTGACCAACAAGACTTATATCCTTCGGCTTTAGAAAAAGCAAGCGCCTTGTTTGAAAGCCTGATTATTAACCACCCTTTTGTTGACGGCAATAAACGTATTGCTTTTACATTAATGATGCTGATATTGGCCGATAATTACCTTGACGTTGATGCAACAGAAGACGAACTCTATGACTTTGTGATAGGCGCAAGCACCGGTGAGTTGAGATTTGAAGAAATTAAAACCTGGCTGCAATCCCGAATCATCCCCCTCCTGTAATTACTAAATAATGAACATCTACATCGTCGTGGCTATTGCCACCAATAATGCTATCGGTAAAAATAATCAGTTATTATGGCATCTGCCTAGTGACCTGAAACACTTTAAAGAAATTACCAGCGGCCATACGGTGATAATGGGCCGCAAAACTTATGAGTCGGTGGGCAGACCGTTGCCTAAGCGTCGTAACATTGTAGTTACCAGGCAGGCTATTGAGATAGCCGGATGCGAGGTAGTCGGCTCATTACAGGAGGCGATAAAGATGGGCAAAAGCAACGGAGATTTATACATTATCGGTGGTGCCGAAATCTATCAGCAGGCACTCCCGCTAACTAATTTTATATACTTAACCATTGTGCATCAGGCCTTCGAAGCGGATACGTTTTTCCCTGAAATTAAACCGGAAGAATGGCTTGAGGTAAGCCGTGAGGACCATCAGCCTGATGATAAAAATCCGCTTCCTTACTCCTTTATTACTTTAAAACGCCGGTAACAACCAACTGATTTATTTTGTTTTATTTAAAACGTTTCCATAACTAAATTTTATTAGATTTGCCGACTTAATTTTAAAGCTTATAAATTAATTTACACATAGACTACACCATGCAAGGTAA
>CAJYSL010000271.1 GCA_913777515.1 uncultured Mucilaginibacter sp. | reverse complement strand
CACTCATGGGTTTTGGCTTTGTGGTTGTCAAATTTTCGTTATTTGTTAAACAGATATCATTTGCTTTGGGCGAGAAGGCTGCCATTGTAAGCAAAGGGTTTTCGTCGGCTATTGGCGTGGTGCTGGTGGCCGTAGGGGCAATGCTGGCCATACTGGCTTATTTGCAGTACCGCCGTACACAACAGCAACTATTACAAAAAACGTATCAGCCCGGTAATTTACTTTCTTTTGCGCTAACGCTGGGCATGGTGCTAATTAGCGGCCTGCTCATTTGGTATTTGCTACCCGGATTACGTTAACAGAGTTTATAAAAATGTAAGCTTTCTGATATCTTCGCTTTGCCATGTTCGATTTTCGTTTACAAGTATTTTATACCGTAGCAAAACGGCTCAACTTTACCCGTGCTTCAGCCGAATTGTTTATCAGTCAGCCGGCGGTTACCAAACATATACATGAATTAGAGGCGCAGTTTAAAACCACCTTGTTAGAACGCAGTGGTAACAAAAAAATACGGCTTACATCCGCCGGTCAGCTATTGTTTAAATATGCTGAGCTGTTGATGGCTACTTACAATGAGCTTGATTTTGACATGAACCAGTTACAAAATCAGCACACCGGTAGTCTGCGTGTTGGTGGAAGCAATACCGTGGCTCAATATGTGATTCCACCTGTACTGGCGCAATTTCATGAAAGATTTAGCGATGTTAAAATCAGCTTACTAACTGCCAATACCGAGCAGGTGGAACAGGCTGTTTTAAACAAAGATATTGACCTGGGTATTGTAGAAGGCATACACCGTAACGCGCAATTAAAATATGAAGCTTTTTTAAATGACGAATTAGTGTTGGTTTGCAGTGCCGCCAATAAAACAATCAAGACGGAAACCATAAAACCCGAATTACTCAAAACGCTGCCGTTACTACTGCGCGAACCTGGGTCGGGTACGCTTGATGTAATTGCGCATGCGCTTAAGCCGCTTAATATCCAGTTGTCTGACCTAAATACTGTTATGCAATTAGACAGTACGGAAAGCATTAAATCCTATCTTGTAAACAGCAATTGTTTCGCGTTTTTGTCGGTGTATGCCATTTTGAACGAACTTAAAACCGGGATGCTTAAAATTGTCGATATCAAAGATTTAACAATTGCCAGACCTTTTTATTTTGTGCAGCCGCATGGGCAGCTATCGGCCTTGGCTACTCTGTTCAGAAGATTTTGCGAGCGTGCAGGAAAATAAAGAAGCCATGCAACGAACTCTATCGCATAATTTCATTACAAACAATATGTATCCTCAAGTAAAAGATGAAAATTTAGTGGGCAGCTATCCGGCACTCGTCAAATCGGGCGGTGGCTATGTGTGGGACGATGTGTTGGAATATCGTGTTTGGTGTAGTCCGAGAGAAGGTGCCCCCGACGAAGATGACGGAAGTGACTACTATTATTACTTTGCAGATTATGATGAAGCTTACCAGTTCTCGATAGCAACGCAAGGTGCAGAAAATCCTATAGCTCTCATATTACAAAAGGAATATATCAGTGAGCCAGAACCGCAGCAATACGTACACGTAAAAACGGAGCGGCTTACCGAGTGGCCGGTTGAGTTTTTGTCTCGCCCCAAAAGAACTGAAAATACCATTCCTGATTTTCTTTCGCCAAATGCGCCTGCTAACCGACTTGATATTTTACGGGGATTAGCTTAACGAATAGCTTTTGCTTTAGTGACCTTCTGATTTTATTTCCTAAAAGCGGATTGGGTAGAACCAAAGCAAGGCCAAACATGTTAGATTCTTTATTTATCAGAATTATGAAAATATCGAAATATCTGCACTCTTGTTTATTGTTTGAGAAAGAGGACTTTAAATTACTGGTTGACCCCGGCATGTTTACCTTTGCCGAAGGTTTGGTTAAACCGGAAATGTTTAATGACGTATCTGCCATCATCATTACGCATAACCATGCTGACCACCTGGATACCGAAAATTTAAACAAAATATTGGCTGCCGGAAAAGCAGAGGTTTACGCCAATAGCGAGGTAAAGCAGGAATTGGAAAAGGCGGGCATCGAAGCTGTTTTGCTGCGCGAGGGTACGCTTAAGATTGGTCCGTTTAAAATTGAAGCCATCAGCGTGGTACATGAGCCTTTGCTGGATGCTCCGATTCCTGAAATGACCGCCTTGGTAATTGATGACCGTATACTGCACCCGGTAGATTCTTTTGAAGAGAAGCTGCTGCAGTACAAAAACATCGAACTTTTATTGCTGCCCATCATGGCTCCCTTTACCAACGAAATTAAAATTGCCGACTTTGCCGACCGGCTGCAACCTAAACAGATTCTTCCTGTTCATGATGGTTTTGCCAAGCCATTCTTTGTAAAATCGAGACAAGCCAACTACGCTGCACATTTCGAGAAGCAGGACATCAAATTTCACCCGTTAACAGAGCCGGGAAGTTCTATTGAGATTTGAGTTCTACATCAATTAGTCATCATCAATAACCTGAAGTTATGGATGATGACTAATGGTGATAAAAATCAGATGCTAGTTTGATGCAACTTTGAGTATTAATTCGTCAGGAAATGAATACTCAACAAGCTTATACAACTTCTGATTTATTATTGCCGGTAAGTCAGCATGTACAAAAAACAATTTTTATTATTTGTGTTGCACTTTGCCTGACACCATGGGTAAGCCCGGCAATGGCGCTCTTGGCCGGAATCGGTGTGGCACAATTAACCGGTCACCCTTATATTTCGCTCAGCCACAAAGCTACACGCTGGCTGTTGCAACTGTCTGTAATCGGGTTGGGTTTCGGCATCAATGCAAAAAGCGCTTTGCAGGCAGGCAAGGAGGGTTTCATCTTCACGGTTATTTCTATCTGCAGCACACTTACATTCGGCTATTTCTTGGGTCGCTGGTTAAAGGTTGATACTAAATCTTCTTACCTCATCTCGGCCGGTACTGCTATTTGTGGCGGGAGCGCCATAGCTGCTATTTCGCCCGTCATCAAGGCAAAAGAGGGCCAGATTTCGGTTGCGCTGGGTTGCGTGTTTATTTTAAATGCAGCAGCTTTGTTCATCTTTCCAATAGTCGGCCACTACTTTAATTTATCGCAAACACAATTTGGTTTGTGGTGCGCCATTGCCATACACGACACCAGTTCGGTAGTTGGGGCTGCTGCCAAATATGGCAGCCAGGCACTCGAAATTGCCACCACGGTTAAGCTTGCCCGTGCATTGTGGGTTATCCCTGTGGCCTTTATATCTACGCTGTTTTTTAAAAGTCCGTCTGCGGAAATTAAGATACCGTACTTTATTGCGTGGTTTGTGCTGGCTATGTTGGCCAATACCTACTTACCTGCCTTAAAACCCTTATATCCCTTTTTATTAACCGGCGCCAGGGCCGGGCTAACGCTTACCTTGTTTTTGATAGGCGCCGGCTTATCCCGAAACGTATTATCGGCTGTGGGCGCCAAGCCCTTGTTGCAAGGTTTGTGTTTATGGGTTGCCATTTCGGTAGCTGCATTATACGCCGTTTTACATTGGGCATAAGAACATTTAAGCTATGTCCTATGGTAAACACCATCAAATAGGTGAAGGCCGCCGACGCAATCCTCTTAAAAAAAATTATATTGTTGCCTTAGCAAAATAGTTATTTTGAAAATAAGAGTAATCAGCGACCTGCATCAAGAGTTTGGCTTCCGGGAAGTTTCGTTTTCCGGGGCCGACCTAATTGTTTTTGCCGGTGATACTAATCTGGGCACCAAAGGCATTGAGTGGATAAAGGCGCGGATTAAAAATGTACCCGTTATTTACGTGTTGGGTAACCACGAATATTACAAGGGGGCGTACCCAAAAACGCTAAATAAAATTGTTGCCGCAGCCCAGGGCTCAAACATTTATGTTTTAGAAAACAAAGCTGTGGTGATTGATGGTATTACCTTTCATGGCGCTACGTTGTGGACTAATTTTGAGTTATTTGGTAACCCGAAGGTGAGCGGTAGCTTTTGCCAAAGCACGATGAACGATTACCGGCTGATTAGAAAGGAGCCGACCTACTCCAAACTCCGGTCGATTGACACTTATCAAATACATCAGGTATCCATCAAATGGCTGGAGCAAAGCTTGGCAGAGTCGTCAACCAGGTACAATATCGTTGTCACTCATCACGCGCCGAGTGCGCGGTCTGTTCCGGAGGTTTACAAAGATGATATTACTTCGTCTGCATTGGTTCCAACCTGGAGGATTTTATTTTAAAGCACCAGCCCGGTTACTGGATTCATGGTCATATTCATCAGCTGTCGAGATATAATATAGGCAAAACTGTGGTGCTATGTAATCCGCACGGCTACCTGCACGACCGCGACCAGGGCTTTGACCCTGCGCTAACCATTGAGGTGCCCGCTTGATAGACGTAATACCTATAAGATTGGCTTACCCAACCAGAGCAGCTTCCTGCGACCTGAACCTGGCCGGAGAGATGTTTGCATTCTTTTTAAAGAAGTTATTGAAGTGTGCGGCATCTTCAAATCCAAGGGCGTAGCCAACTTCGGCAACGTTCCAATCGCTGTGTTTAAGCATGATTTTCGCTTCCGTGATAATGCGCTCGGCAATGAGTTTACTGGTGGTTTTGCCGGTGGTCGTTTTGACCGCATCGTTTAAGTAGTTTACATGCAGGTACAGGTGTTGCGCGTAGTCTTTGGGCGACCGCAACAGCAGCCGGTCTTGCATTGATGTAACCGGGAACTGCCTTTCGAGCAAATCGGTAAAAAGGTTGGTGATGCGCGACCGGGCATCCGGCGCCTGATAGAGTTGTTCGGACGGTTCCAGCTTAAGGGCGTAGTAAACCAGCTCGGTTACGTAGCTCAACAGCAGGTCTTGCTTATACTTAAAATCGCCGTTTAACTCGGCAGTCATCTTTTTAAATAAACCGGCTACATATTCGCCTTGCTCATGAGTTAAATTATAAAAGGGTTTGCCATTGGCTGCAAATACCGGTAGCGCTCCTAAATTGCTGCGCAGCTTCTCAGTAAAAAAAGCTTCTTTAAATATACAAAAGTAACCCACGTTGTCATCCGATAACTGCTCCCATTTATAAGGTGTTTGAGGGTTGAAAAACAGGAGTGAAGTGCCATCTACTCTTACGGTTTTATCGGCGTAATGAAACAGGTGGGCCCCTGTACTCAGGCAAATTTTATAAAAGTCCCGCCGGGTATATTTAACCGCTACCCGTCCGCCATCATGGATGAGGTCTTCCAGCGCAAACACATTAAAATCGCCTATGCTTTGCTGACGTGCTACAGGGCGGTCCGAAAATTTGATGGAATAAAAATCGTCCAGGGTTTCTATCTCATTCATCATTGTGCTGATTGTTTTATCAAATGTACAACGTTTACTTGTTAAAAACGGATGGGGTATGCTGTTAACTTTGATTTTTGCAATAATGACTTTGATGCCGGCAATTGAGGTGGGTTGAGGCGACGGTACCTTTGTCTCAACAAAAAAGCATAACCATGAACACATTAAATCAGAGTCTATCTATTCAAAACAAAGTGGTATTAATAAGCGGTGCCAGCAGCGGCATTGGCGAAGCTATTGCCCGGCATTTAGCAGCCAAAGGCGCCAAAGTGGTATTGGGTGCCCGCCGTACCGACCGGCTTGAAACTATTAAACAGGAAATTATCGACAACGGCGGATTGGCTGACGTATTTAGTCTTGACGTTACCGATGCCGATAACTTTAAAGCTTTTGCCGCATTTGCGCTGCAAACTTTTGGGAGTGTTGACGTAATGGTGAACAATGCCGGTGTGATGCCTTTATCGATGCTCAATCAATATAAATTGAACGAGTGGCATCAAATGGTTGACGTAAACATTAAAGGTGTGCTTCACGGCATTGCCGCAGCTTTGCCACATTTTGAAGCTAAGAATAGCGGGCAGTTTATCAATATCACCTCGGTGGGCGACCGTTGGGTGGGACCTACTTCGTCAGTTTATAGTGCTACCAAATTTGCGGTTCGTGCTCTGAGCGACGGTTTACGTCAGGAAGTAAGTGACAAAATCCGGGT
>CAJYSL010000270.1 GCA_913777515.1 uncultured Mucilaginibacter sp. | reverse complement strand
GTTTACGGGCCAAATTACTGAGGGGCTTAAACTACGAGGTTTCTTTTCAGTACGAAACCAATACGGCCAATCAGGAACAGTTTTACGACCAGGAGTCATACAAAATGAGGTTTTTGTATAACGGTATGACCACCTTCAATACAGCTACTAACAAGTTTGAGCACAACGTTATAAACACCGGTGGCCGCTTTTATCAAAGCAACAGGCGAGCCTACAACTACACTTTCAGACAGCAGCTCAATTTCGACCGTACTTTCAAAATCGGGAACACCGAGAATAATTTTACTGCCATAGGTGGTTTCGAGGCGCGTCAAAACGAAGCACCTGTTTTTCTTTCGGACATAAGGTATAGTTACGACCCGCAGCTGCTGTCGTCACAACCTATGGATTTCAAAACGCTGAGCACTACCGGTATTACCAGTTACCTGTATGGTCGCCGTACCATGAGCGGCAACAACGGTACGCTCGAAAATCCGCTTAACCGTTACGTATCTATCTACGGTAACGGCGCTTACACGTTAAACGATAAATATAATTTAACAGGTAGTGTGCGTGTTGATCAAGCAAGCTTTTTTGGTTTAGACCCTGAGTACCGCTGGAAACCCATCTGGTCGGCAGGTGCAGGCTGGAACGTGAGTAACGAAGAGTTTATGAAAGATGCAAGCTGGCTTGATTACTTGAAAGCCCGCTTAACATATGGTATCAACGGTAACTCAGACTTAACATCATCACCTTATGCAACGGCAACTTACCGTAACGACCAGTTGTATACCAACTTAATCTACACTAACATTACCGCCTTCCCTAATCCCAAACTACGTTGGGAAAAGGTAACTACAACCAACCTGGGTTTCGATTTTTCAGTATTTAAAAACCGCATCAAAGGTACTGTTGATTTGTATAACCGTTACAGCTCCGACTTGTTGACCAATAACGATTTAGACCCAACCGTAGGTTTAAAAAGCCGGGTAATTAATAACGGTAATATGCGTAACCGAGGTATTGAGGTAAGCCTAAATTCAGACTGGTTTAAGAACCGCGATTTCACCTTGGGTTCAACGATGATATACGCTTATAATAAGAACACCATTATTGATGTAAATTATAGTAGTACCAGTGCAAGCGTGTATGTAACGGCACCTACTGATTACTACAATGCTAACACATCATTCCAAACCATGTATGCTTATAAATATGGTGGCATGGTTAATGGCTACCCATATTACCTGGACCAGAACGGTAATCCCAACGTAACGTTTGATGCTAACGGAACACCAACCAGTGTAACAGCTATCAGTTCGCCATCAGCATTGGTGGCCGTGGGTAAGTTACTGCCCTCATGGAATGGTTCGTTCTCGCAACGTATCCGCTATAAAAATTTACAGCTTAATATGTTGTTCGTTTACTCGGGTGGTAATAACCTGCGTAAAGAAGTAGTGCCATTGGCCGCGCTTACCTCAAATACTTACAACGAAGGCATAGGTCAGTTGTACACCAATGGCTATGCTGATATGCCGCGTTTGTATTTCGAATACCCTAACGCCATCAAAAATTACGCATCTACATTGAGTGATTATTGGAGATATGGAGATAATCAAATTTTAAGTGCTGATTACATTAAGTTACGTAATATCTCATTGTCTTACGCTATTCAATCTGATTTTATGAAGCGCATTCATATGACCAATCTGCGCCTGACTGCACAGGTAAATAACCTTTGGTACTGGAGTGCCGCAGGCAAAGACATTGACCCTGAAACCTACAGCCTTAATGGTGGTACCCGTGGATTGGTTATTCCTAAATCATTTTTATTCGGATTAAGTGTTGGATTTTAAATCATAACAAAACATGAAATTTAAAAAATCTCTCATACTTGCATTATCAAGCTTACTTAGTTTGTCGGCTTGTAATAAATACCTGGATGTTGTTC
Organism: uncultured Mucilaginibacter sp.; assembly: GCA_913777515.1. Classification (GTDB taxonomy): domain Bacteria; phylum Bacteroidota; class Bacteroidia; order Sphingobacteriales; family Sphingobacteriaceae; genus Mucilaginibacter. The sequence continues at coordinate 21,934 of CAJYSL010000270.1, read as the reverse complement.
CGAAAGGCAAAACCGTTTTGTCTACCACGGACGACTATTACAAGCTGGTTTCATTTCCCAACCGCGGGTATCCTATCAATAATTTCACCTATCTCACCGATGACTTATGGATTAAGGAGTCTTACGTGATAGGATTGCCTAAAAGTATGGACATCATCAACTTCACTTTTGATGAACAGACCAACCGTCCCGAATATTTAACCAGCAGTAGTTTTTATAACCAGTGTTACGCCTATATTAACCGCTGGAACATGGTGTTGACTTTAATTGACGATTCTGAAGGCGATGCCTCCACCAAACAGTTAGCTAAGGCCGAAGCGAAGTTATTGCGTGCGTTTGATTATTTCTTGCTGATTAATGTTTATGCAAAATCTTATGACCCGGCTACGGCAGCAACTGATGGCGGTGTTGTGATTATGGATAAATATGATTTAGAAGCTAAAAGGCCAAAGTCGACCGTGGCAGAGGTGTACCAATTTATTCAGCAAAACATTGATGAGGCGTTGCCTTATCTGCAGGAGAAGCCTTTGGATGTTTATCATCCATCGCTGGCATTTGCTTACGCGCTGAAAACCAAAGTGCATTTATTTAAGCGGGAATATACTGATGCTAAAGCCGCCGCACAAAAATCATTAGGTTACAATGGGCAAATATTTGACTTGGTAAAATACACATCGCAGGGCGGACCGAACGTTTTGCCGGTTACGGCAGCCGATAACCCGGAAGTTTTGAATTATGCTTACATGACGGGTTATAACGAGATGAACTTTGCTTACACTTATTTAATAAGTCCTGAGTTAAAATCGCTGTTTAATACGACGGATGCTCGTTACAACCTGTTTTTTACCACCGGGCCAAGCCCGTTTTTAGATGCAGGTTCGGGCACCGCTTTCTGGAATGTACCTTACACTAAGTTTTTCTATCCAACCGTGGGCATGAAAACCACCGAAGTTTACCTGATGCTTGCCGAATGTTACGCACGTGAGGGTAGGTTGAGTGATGCCATGGGTATCATCAATAATCTGCGTTCAAAACGTATAACCAATGCTGCACAGGCGCAACTGGCTACGCCAACCACTACCAAGGCTACCATGGACATTATTATTCAGGAACGCCGGAAGGAACTGATGTTTGGTGTGAACCGTTTTTTTGATTTGAAGCGGTTTAACCTGGAGCCCGATTATGCCAAAACACTAACCCGGACATTCCCGATAGTGACTAAGACAGTGCCTCAGCAAACTTACACCCTTAAGCCAAACTCCCGGATGTATATCATTCCGTTTGCGCAGGATGTGCTAAGGCTTAACCCGTCATTAACACTCAATACCGACGAAACCGTACCATTTAGATAAGCCAAATTTTGAATATGAAACAGTTATTAGTGTATGGCTTTTTGCTATGCGGTTTCACCTCATTTGCTCAAAAAGCGCCTGTACCCGTTGTAAAACCGGATAGTTTGAAAAAGCCGGTGGCAGTGCAGCCTTATAGTAAAATTATCAATAGCACTGCTATAAAACAGCGCGGTATGTTTACCATTGATTATGTAGACAGCAAGTGGTATTTTGAAATACCCGACTCGTTGTTTAACCGTAACCTGTTAGTAGTTACCCGTTATGTTGGTACGCCGCAGGGCGGCCCGCCTTACGGTGGCGAAGAAGCTAACGAGCAAAGCATCTATTTTGAAAAGATGGCCGGTAACAAGGTGCTGCTGCGGGCGGTAGTTTACCGACAGGATGGTGCCGATAGTACGCAGGCCATATACAAGGCTGTACAAAATTCTAACGTTAACCCCATCGTAGCCACCTTTGATGTGAAGGCGGTAAATCCGGCCGATAAAAGTTCCGTTATTGAGGTAACTGATCTTTTTAAAAAGGATAACACGGTGATGTCTATCTCGGCTGAAAACAAAACCAGCAATAAGCTGGGCAGTTTGGCCGACGACCGTACTTTCATCAGTCAGATGCGTGCTTACCCCATCAATATTGAGGTTAAAACAACGCGTACTTACACCACTACATCGCCGGCCTCGAACGCAGGGCGTGCGGCAGGGGCTATCACATTTAACATGAATACTTCTTTGGTGCTGTTGCCCAAAGTGCCTATGAAAAAGCGCCTGTTTGACGAGCGCGTTGGCTTTTTTGCTGACCGCTATGTGCTTTATAATGATGATAACCAGCGCACCAGCACTTTAGATTATATACAGCGCTACCGCCTGGAGCCAAAACCCGAGGATGTTGAAAAATACAAAAAGGGCATCCTGGTTGAGCCTGCCAAGCAAATCGTGTATTACATTGACCCCGCTACACCTAAAAAATGGCGCCCTTATCTCATAGCCGGTGTTAACGATTGGCAAAAGGCGTTTGAGCAGGCAGGTTTTAAAAATGCCATCATTGCCAAAGAATGGCCTGAGGCCGATACAACCATGAGTTTGGAAGATGCACGATTTTCGGTAATCCGTTATGCTGCTTCCGAAAAACCAAATGCTTATGGTCCGCGTATCAGCGACCCGCGCAGTGGTGAAATTATTGAAAGTCACGTCGTATGGTTTCACGACGTGATGAAGCTGCTGCACTCATGGTATATGATACAAGCCGGTGCCATTGACCCCCGGGCACGCAAAATGCAGTTTGATGACCAACTGATGGGCGAGCTCATTCGCTTCGTGTCATCGCACGAGGTGGGGCATTCGCTTGGCTTAAGACATAATATGGGTGCCAGCAGCCAGACCCCGGTCGAGAAATTGCGCGAAAAAAAATGGGTGGAAGCCAATGGGCATACGGTTTCTATCATGGACTACGCCCGGTTTAATTACGTAGCACAACCCGAAGACCATGTTGGTAAAGAAGGAATTTATCCGCGCATTGGCGCTTACGATAAATGGGCCGTGCAATGGGGCTATCAAATGTTTCCCGGTAATCAAAGCACTGAGCAGGAGCATAAGTTGTTAAACAGGCTGATTATTGACAGTTTAGCCCGTAATCCCAAACTGTGGTTTGGCGGCGAAGGCAAAACCGACGACCCCCGCAGCCAGACCGAAGACCTTAGCGACAATGTGATTAAGGCTAACGAGTACGGTATCAAAAACCTGAAAAGGGTAGTGGCCCAATTACCGGTCTGGACACGCGAGGAAGGTGATTTGTACGACAATTTATCCGAAATGCACAAAGGCGCTGTTGCTCAGTATAAGCGTTTTCTGTACCATGTAATGAAACACTTTGCCGGCAGATACACCACCATCAAAAGTGTGGAACAGGCCGGCCCGGTTTACACCGCCATCCCGAAAGCACGGATGAAACAGGCCATGCATTATGTTGGTCGTAATTTGTTTGAAGCTCCGTTATGGCTATATCCGGTAAGTATTACCAGTAAAACCGGCTTTAAAACCATTGAGGATATAACCGAACAGCAAAATCAGATTATCCTTATGATGCTGAGTCCGGTAATGCTTTACAACCTCAACACTATAGCCTTGCAAGCCAATGACCCGTACCCGGTAGCCGAGTATCTGAATGATTTGCAGAAAGAAGTGTGGAAACCATTAGGTAAAAATGAGATGAGCAATACGATGCGCCGCAGCCTGGAGCGTGCTTATGTCGAAAAACTTGCATTTATCATCAACCCTAAGCAGGTTAAAGACGGCAACATGAAAACCAGCGCGCAGCGCGACGATACCCGTTTGATAGCATTAGACCACACCAAAAAGCTAAGGGTAGCTGTAAAATTGATGGCATTAAACGATGCGAAAAATGCAGCTCATTACAACGACGTTGTTCACGAGATAGATAAAATATTACACGAAGAAAGAAAACTTTAATTTTTATACCAATGAAAGTATTAAAAATGTGTACAGTTGCCCTGATGCTGTTTTGCGGGAAAGCTGCAATGGCTCAGCAGGACACTACAACCATGAAACCCGATACTGCGCTGGCCCGCCGTAATGACAAAGCGCTACCGGCATACCTGGCAGTAAAAGACGGTCTGGTAAAATCAGACTCGGTTGGGGTGGCAGCGGCTGCCAAAGTACTGGCCGATGAATTATTGCGCGTTCGCCTGCGCTCGCATGTATTGCAGGACTTGATGGGCATGAAAGCATTACGCACTCAAATTATTGCCGAAACCAACGCGATGGCCGAAACGAAAAATATCAATAAACAACGGGAGCATTTTGCCAACGTGTCTAAAGGTTTTTGGGAGCTGGCCGGTCGGTACCGTTTTATCAAAGAAACAACAGTTTACTACCAACAATGTCCCATGACGGGAGTAACCTGGGTGAGCGACAGTAAGGAAATCAAAAATCCTTACTATCCTAAAAACATGCTCACCTGCGGCGCAGTAAAGGCGCAATTGTAAATATTAAAAGGCGTTTCAAAATCTTCATAAGTTCTTTCAGTGAGTTAATAAAATCAGTTTACAGAGCATCTATTGAGGAGGGTGCTCTGGTTTTTTACTGGTTATAGATGTATGCAATATGTTTTATATTTTTTTGAGATACAGTTTTGTAGGTGTAACTTTTATTTGTGCAGCAATTTTGCTTTGGTTGCCGTCGGTCGCATCGGCACAAAATAAACATCGTACAGACACCGTATCTATTTCGGGCTTAACATTAACCTCAAAGCCATTTATCGAAAAGGCAATAGGCGGCAGCGGTCGGGCCAAACTGGAATGGTCTGACGGTGAGGAAAAGGCAGTTATGATTTACGATGCTAAAAAAAGCAGTCGTGCCGAACTGTTAAAGCAAATAGCTCTTGCTGGTTTTGATAACAGCGAGTACCTGGCCCCGGATGAAGCTTATCAAAATTTGCCGGCACCTCTGCGCTACAAACGGGTACGTAAACCTCAATGGGCAGCAACTATAAACCCGCTTATTAAAACTCGCCAGGCAGTTAAGGCTTTAGAAGTTGCCGGCAACAGCAAGGCTACGCCGTTAATTTCAATTATGAGCAATTACCTGCAGCTAAAAGATGCATTGGTAAATGCCGATACCGAAGCCGCTGCCACGGCTGCTAATGGTATGCTGTCTGAGCTGAAGTTGATTAAGCCTACTGATATTCCAGCCTCAGTTACTAAAGACTGGACCAATTATAAACAGCAATTAGAAGCGGTTTTACCAGGCCTTGGCAAAGACTCCGATATTGAGGCCAAGCGTCAGTTATTTATCAGCTTGTCTCCGGCAATGCATGGTATTGCTAAAGCCGCAGCCTACCAGCAGCCCCTCTACTACCAGTTTTGCCCGATGGCCAATAATGGCAAAGGCGCTAACTGGGTCAGCCAGTTTGCTGAAATTAAAAATCCTTACTACGGTAACATGATGCTCAATTGCGGTCAAACCGTCGAAACGATTAAGTAAGCAACGCAATCACCATATTTTCATGAAGTATAATCAACCATCAGCATGGCTAACCTTGCTATGTCTTTATATTTTTAGTATTGCCCAGGCAAAGGCGCAGCGCGTTGTTAAATATGAGCTATATGTAAAGGATACATTAGTAAATTTTACCGGAAAAAGTAAGCGGGCTATTGCGGTAAATGGTCAGATACCTATGCCCACGTTGACTTTTACCGAGGGAGATACCGCCGAAATTGTGGTGCATAACCTATTAAACGAGCCCACCGCTTTGCACTGGCACGGCTTAATACTGCCCAATCGCGAAGATGGCGTACCCTATTTGACGCAAATGCCCATAAAACCGGGCGAGGTATATACTTACCGTTTCCCGGTTAAACAAAACGGAACACACTGGTACCACAGCCATTACGGTTTGCAGGAGCAAATAGGCATGTACGGTTCCATGATTTTAAACAAACGCCCGACCGACCAAAGTTTTAGAAAAGGCATTGATGATTTGCCTGTCGTGCCGCTCATTTTAAGCGAATGGACTGATATGAAGCCAGAAACCGTGCATCGTTTATTACATAATGCTTCAGACTGGTTTGCCATCAGAAAGGGGGCAACCCAAAGCTATGCAGAAGCCATCAAACAAAAACAATTAGGCACTAAACTGACCAACGAATGGAAACGGATGCTGGCCATGGATGTAAGCGATGTGTATTACGATAAATTTTTGATAAACGGTATCACCGAGAGTACATTTAAAAATCTGAAAGCGGGCGACCGGGTAAGGTTGCGGATATCAAACGGTGGAGCGTCTACCTATTTTTGGCTACGGTATGCCGGTGGTAAAATTACCGTGGTAGCCAGCGATGGTAATGATGTGGAACCTGTAGAGGTAGACAGGCTGATGATTGCTGTATCAGAAACTTATGATGTGGTGGTTACTATACCTGCATCCGAAACTGCTTTTGAGTTTATGGCCACATCCGAAGACCGTATCCGTTCTGCCTCCATATTTTTAGGCGATGGCGTGAAGCAGCTTATATCGCCTTTGCCCCGCCTCAACTATTTTGCCGGCATGAAAATGATGAACGGCATGATGAAAATGAACGGTGATTTGGATGATATGAGCATGAACATGAGTCTGAACCAAATGGACATGAACGCCGTAATGTACCCCGAAATTACCGGGGCTGCCCCGAAACAAACTTCTACTACCGATTTGTACCGGCCCAACAAAATATCATCCATCAAAACGCTAAACTATGCTATGCTGCAAGCTCCGGCAAGTACTACTTTGCCGCCCGGCGCATCGGTTAAGCAATACCGTTTCACACTTACGGGTAACATGAACCGCTATGTTTGGAGTATAGATAACCGGGTAATTTCGGAAACAGAGAAAATACCGGTTAAAAAAGGGGAGACGCTCAGGTTGATATTGTATAACAACTCAATGATGCGGCACCCCATGCATTTGCACGGCCACGATTTTAGGATATTGAATGGCAAAGGCAAATATGCGCCTCTAAAAAATGTGGTAGATGTTATGCCTATGGAAACGGATACGCTCGAGTTTAGCGCTAACAACGAAGGCGATTGGTTTTTCCATTGCCATATATTATATCACATGATGAGCGGTATGGGGCGCATATTCAGTTATACCGATGCACAACCCAACCCGTTACTGCCTGCGCCCGAAAAAGCATACCGCAAACTTAAAGCGGATGACCGCATGGCGCATTTTATGGCACGCAACGATTTCGCAACCAACGGTAACGATGGCGAGGCCATGCTGCAAAACACCCGCTACAGTTTGGCCACCGAGTGGCGCCTGGGTTATAACAACATGCACGGCTACGAAATAGAAACGCATTTTGGGCGGTACATAGGCAAAATGCAGTGGCTGATGCCATTCATTGGTTTTGACCACCGTTACCGTGACATGGGAGACGAGGGGCCTGAGAAAAATCTGTTTGGGCAAATCAACACTAAAAACAAGCGCACGCAATTTAGTTTAGGTATGGCTTACACTTTACCCATGCTGTTAGTTGCACAGGCCGAGGTTTACCACGACGGTAATGTAAGGGTACAACTCATGCGCGAAGACATCCCGATAGCTAAACGGTTGCGGGCAGACTTTATGGTTAACACGGATAAAGAATATATGGCCGGCCTGTTGTACATTTTCACCCGTAACATGGGTATTAAAACGCACTACGATAGCGACATGGGGTGGGGTGTAGGTCTGTCTTTAAACTATTAAAAACAGATACTCGGCAGGTATTGACCCAAGTGACGGTTTTCAATTTGACGACTCTCTGAAGATAATTTCTGAGGGCAGAACGATGGATTCGGCTTCTGAGATATGGTTGGTCCGGGCAAGTTTTTTAAATAAGGTTTGTGCCGCCACTTTTCCAATTTCGTAGGCTGGCTGATTGATGGTGCTGAGCGGCGGGTTTAAAAAGCCCGCCATGGCAAAGTTTGTAAACGTAAGCACCTTTAGTTGGCCGGGAATATTGACATTTAAATCGTGGCAAACCTGGTATAAAAGCTGAATTAATTTTTCCACACTCAATATAATGCCATCTGGCCTGTAATCGCTTCTAAAAAGTGATGCTAATATCGTATAGTCATTCTCCGGGTCGTTTCCGCAAATCAGTACGTTCTCGTAAGTGATCTGATGTTCTTTCAAAGCCGCTTTGTAACCGCTTTCGCGATTGCGGTTGATAGCCAGAGCCGGCGAATTGCCGACAAATGCAATCTTGCGGCAATTTTTTGAAATGAGGTGTGATGTAGCCGCAAAGGCGCTTTCAAAATCATTGGTCACGATGCAGGTTGTAGGCAATTCTTCACGCACGCGGTCAAAAAAAACTACCGGGGTGTTACTGTCCATTACTGCCTTAATATGGTCTACCGTGTCTGTTTGCTCAGACACCGACATTAAAATACCATCTACCCGCCCGCTCCTGAAGTCTTGCATAATAGCCTGTTCCCGGCTTAAACTCTCGTGCGTCATGTAAATGAGTACATGATAGCCGTAAAATAAGGCCACTTCCTCAATACCATTAATCACTTTGGCAAAAAAACTGTCGGCAATTTCGGGAATTACCACGGCAACCGTTTTGCTGCGGCGCTTTCTTAAGCTACTGGCGTAAGGGTTGGCGATGTATCCCATTTTACGCGCCGCCTCCAAAACAATGTTTTTTGTTGCATCACTAATCTCGTAGCTGTTAGCTAATGCTTTCGAAACTGTTGCTACTGAAAGCGATAGCTCTTTAGCAATCATTTTAAGGGTAACCGACGGCATGTTATAGTAATTGGTGATGCAATATAGAAATTATCTATCGAAAACGGTTTCGTAAATAAAAGTACCGCATTGTACAAACGGTGGGTGTACTGATGCTAACTTAGTACAGTCAAATAACGACATTATCAATTATTAACCGCAGGCTTATTTCTCACAAAGCTTGCTTATTTTTGCAAAAACATGAAAGAGCTGAAAGATTCAGAGATTAATCCTCTTGCAAGCCTCGACAACTGGGAAGACGATGTGCTAACACGCTATCCTGACCCGGAAAGTATTGCCACTACCCGCAGTACTGAAGAGTACCGCCAATATGACGACCCGGCGCGCGATACAGTAAGAGAGTTTTACAAGTTAAACCACACTTACCAGACTTACGAGTTTGTACAGGAGAAAAGAAAAGATTTTCTGGCTTTCAGCCGCGAAGAAAAAACCATTTGGGAAGCGTTTGATTTTCTGAACCAACTGGTTGACGACTCCGACCCCGATACCGACCTGGACCAGTTTCAGCATTTGTTGCAAACTTCTGAGGCAATCCGTGCCGACGGTCATCCTGACTGGATGGTGTTAACCGGCTTGATGCACGACATGGGTAAAGTGCTTTGTTTATTCGGCGAGCCGCAATGGGCTGTAGTAGGTGATACCTTCCCGGTAGGTTGTGCTTTTTCTAATAAAATTGTTTATCCTGAGTTTTTTGCATTGAATCCCGATTCGGCCAATCCTAAATATAATACCAAACTGGGTATTTATGAAGAGGGTTGCGGTTTAAGAAACGTGACCATGTCTTGGGGACATGATGAGTATGTTTACCAGATGATGAAAGATTATTTGCCTGAGCCTGCTCTTTACATGCTGCGCTACCACTCATTTTACTCATGGCACCGCGAAGGTGAGTACGGCTACCTGCTGGACGACCATGACCGAGAGATGCTGAAATGGGTTAAACTGTTCAATCCTTATGATTTGTACTCAAAAAGCCCAATTGCTCCTAATTGGGAAGAAATTAAAGGATATTATCACGAATTAATTGCCAAATACCTGCCTGCAAAACTTAAGTTTTAAGGGTAATATACTTCCTGAACACTATTAAATAACAAACAAATTATGAGATTAAATTTACGTATCTACGAAGGTAGATTGCTGCCTTTTTGGCTTCTCTTTGCCTTGTTTTTCGCCTTCGGGCAGTCTTTCGCACAGACTGGCCGGCGTATTACAGGTAAAGTTACAGACAATAAAGGGCAGGGTATTCCAAGTGTAACTGTTACCGTTAAAGGCGCAGCCCGCGCAACTCAAACTGATGTTGAAGGTAAATTCGGCATCAACGCCGCTAGTGGCGAAACGTTAGTGCTTACTTCTATTGGCTACACTACTAAAGAAGTAGCAGTTACGGGCGAAACATTCTATAATATCGAATTAGCCGAAAGCAGCAACTCTCTAAAAGACGTTGTTGTAGTTGGTTACGGTACTACTACCCGCAAAACCATATCAAGTGCTATTACCCAGGTAAAGCAAGAAGACTTGAATCGTGGCGCTATTGCCGACGTTGGTCAATTATTGCAAGGTAAGGTACCTGGCTTAAACATTACCGCCAGCGGCGACCCTAACAAACAAGCTGCGGTTATTTTACGTGGTGCTTCTACGGTAAACAGCCCTGGGTCTCCTTACTATGTAATTGATGGTATTCCTGGTGCTGATATCACCGCTATTGCTCCTAATGACATTGTTACTATTGACGTGTTAAAAGATGCATCTGCGACGGCTATTTATGGTAACCGTGCTTCTGCGGGTGTTATTATGATAACCACCAAACGCGGTAAAAAAGGTTCTTCAGTAGTAACTTACAGCGGTTACGGTGGTATCGAAAAAGTGAGTAACAATTTAGATTTAATGAATGCAGATGAACTCCGCGCTTATTTAGCGAAAAACAATGCAACTTTTACGTCTAATAATGATTTTGGCGCCAATACAGATTGGATGAAAACCATTGAGCGTTCTACCGCATATTCGCAGAACCATAATATTAACTTAAGTGGCGGATCAGAACATGGTACTTATAGCGCCAGTATTAACTATTTCAAGAAAAACGGTATTTTAAAGGGCAGTTCTTTAGAACGCGTAATTGGCCGTTTGGCGGTTGATCAGTATGCTCTGAACGATAAATTAAAGTTTAGCTTAAACTTATCAAATTCTACCAGCAACTCTAATAACGTACCGCTGCAAAACGTTGTTTTGTTGCAAGCGGCAAAGCGTTTACCCGTAAATCCTGTTTATAATGCTGACGGAACTTTTTTCGAAAACTTTAACACTAGCGGATATTATAACCCTGTAGCGCTTTCAAACAATGCTCAAGACAATACAAAATCTAATGTACTGTTAGGTTCATTCGTTACAGAAGCTAAACTGCCGTTCGGCTTTACCTACAACGTAAATTTATCTTATCAAAAAACAACCGCAGATCACGGCGAATTTTACGGCAGCTATTACAACCAGTATCCAAGTGCCGGATTTTATAACAATCCTGATCCTGGCATAGGTATTTCGCACACGTTAGTCAATTTCGGTCAGAACGGATCTGCGTTCCGTAGCAATTATTCCAATACTACCAAAACATTGGAAACATTCTTAACCTGGAACAAAAAGTTTGGAGATCATTCACTGAATGCTGTTTTAGGTTACTCTTATCAGGATAACATATACGGTGATGGTATCCAAGTTTCGAGCACCAATTTCCCGGCAAACAGCATTGGTTTTAACAACTTGGCATTAGGTAACCCTTATGGAGCTCCTGGTTATATAATCAATTATGGTGCTGACCAAACCTACGGCCAAATTGTAATGATTTCTGATTTCTTTAGACTAAATTATAACTATAAGGATAAGTATTTAGTTCAGGGATCAATCAGAAGAGACGGAAGTTCTGTGTTTGGTATTAACAACCGTTGGGGCTATTTTCCGGCAGGAAGCGTGGCATGGCGCATCAGCCAGGAAGACTTTATGAAAGATCAGTCTTTTATTAACGAATTAAAGTTGCGTGCCAGTTATGGTGTTACCGGTAACTCATTTGGTGTAGGTGCTTACAGCGCCCAGTTGTTGTATGGCAGTGCGGGTAGATATTATAACAACGGCGTACAAGCAGGTGCATATGCACCTACTCAAGGTCGAAATCCTGATTTAAAATGGGAGCGTACCGCTTCATCTAACATCGGTGTTGATTTCGCTATCTTAAACAATAAAATAACTGGATCGATTGATGTTTATAACAGAAATACCAGTGATATGCTTTTTAGATACTATGTATCTGCAGCTTTAGTTCCAGGTGGAAATATAGTTGCCAATGGTGGTAGTATCAATAATAAAGGTATTGAGGTTAGTTTAACTGCCAATGCTGTATCAAACAAAGATTTCAGTTGGTCAAGTACAATTAACGCTGCTTATAACAAAAACAAGATTACAAGTTTAAGAAGCCCGTACGCCAATGGTGATTCTATACAATATACGCAACCGGAAGGTCCTGGACAGTCGGGCTCTTCTTTACAAATCCTAAAAGTGGGTTATCCATTAGGTCAGTATTTTACGTTTAAATATGCCGGCAAAGATGCCAATGGTAATTCACTCTTCTACAAAAGAGACGGATCAACTACTACTCAGCCAGTTCAAGGAAACGACTACTTTTATGCAGGAAGTCCTCAACCTAAATTGCTTATTGGTTGGAATAACTCGTTCCGTTACAAGAATTTTGATTTAAATGTCTTTTTAAGAGGTACATTAGGTTATAAAATATTTAACGCTACCCGCGCGGATTTGTCAAATGTTGCATCTGCCGGCATTAATAATATTTTAAATAGCGCATCAGATGATAAATTTACCGATACTAAAAATTACTTTTATTCAGATCGATATTTAGAGAATGGTTCATACGTAAGATTGGATAACACTACCTTAGGTTACAACTTCAAACAGCCTGTTAAATCTATCAGCAATATTCGTTTGTATGTCACCGCTAACAATTTGTTTGTAATAACCGGATATAAAGGCATCGATCCTGAAATTAATCAAGGTGGACAGTCGCCAGGTGTTGATTATAACAACTTCTATCCAAAAACGCGGACTTTCTTGTTAGGCGTAAACGTATCTTTATAATATAAGTAATAGCAATTATGAAAAAAATATATTTAGCAATAGTGTCTGCGCTAAGCATAGCTATATCGCTATCTTCGTGTCATAAAACGGACTTAAAGGTTAATACTGAGCTTACCCCTGACGTATTTCCTCAAACACCAGCTCAATTTCAATCCGTAACAGGTGCTGTATATATAGCATTAAGAAGTGATTACGCTGGTTCTTATTTCTTTTCACAAAGTCATACCACTGATGAAACTGTCTTAGCCACTTACGGTTCTGATTGGCTTGACGGTAACAGATATCGTGAATTGCACCAGCACACGTGGACGAAGGACAATTCAGGTATTAGTGGTTTGTGGTATTATTTAACAAACATGATTGGTGTAACCAATCAAACAATTTCTGTTTTTGATACTGCACCTGCGGGTAGTGCTAAAACTGCCAGTGTAGCTGAATTAAAAACTTTGCGCGCCTTTGCTTACTACATGATGATGGATAGTTTTGGTAACGTGCCTTTGGATACGCTGTATGGAGCAAAAGAGCTGCAACCAACTGCACCGCGGGCTAAGGTTTTTAGTTTTGTTGAAAGCGAACTTAAAAATGCTATACCGTATTTGAAATCAACAGTCAATGCAACAACGTACGGATTGGTTACCAAATATTTTGCTTATTCTATACTGGCTAAAATGTACTTGAACGCAGCTGTGTATACCGGCACGCCAAGATACGACGATTGTATAGCAGCTTGCGATCAAATCATCAGCTCAGGTAATTACAGTATAGAGCCAATGTCAACTTATCTGCAAATGTTTTATCCAACGAATGGTCCTGGTCAAAAAGAATTTGTTTTCGCGATTCCGTATGACGCTTCGGTAAGTCCGGGTAACCTAATCTTTGCAAGGTACAACCTCAACCGTAACTTGGGCATCCGCTATGCTTATTCTGGTTCGACGGCTGGTGGGTTTACTAATCCGGTAATGAATCAAAGCTCGGGTAATGGTTTGATAAATAACAGGCCAAGTGGACCGTCGATGACGACGGCTGAATTTTATTCGAATTTCAACGATCCTAATGATGTTAGGAATAAACAATGGCTAACCGGACAACAATACTGGCAGGATGGTAGCCCAATTTTGGTCGCTACCACTAAAGGCGGATATGATCAGTTTTTCAAAGGATCTGCAGATGAAGCAAAACAAGCATATGTTTATCCATTGGTTTTAACACCTTTAACATTTACACCGCGTGCAGGTACAACCTCTAACTATGATTTAGGTTTTGATGAGATTGCGTGGAATACCGGATACCGTAACAATAAGTTCCTGGCTGACTATACTAACCCACTTAACCGTAATCAGAATAACGACTTCCCGGTATTCCGTTACTCAGACATCCTGTTAATGAAAGCGGAAGCTATACTACGCGGCGGTGCAGCAACTTTGGGTTCAACAGCCTTATCGTTGGTTAATCAAATCCGAGCCAATCGTACAACATCTGCTGCGTTAACAAGCATTAATTTGGATGGTATCTACGCCGAACGCGCAAGAGAATTAGCTTATGAAGGCTGGCGTCGTAACGATATGATTCGTTTTGGCAAGTTCGAAGGTACCTGGGGTTTGGGTAAAACCAATGCAGACACTTATCGTCGCATTTTCCCAATCCCGACATCCGGTTTAACAACCAATACCAAATTGGTTCAAAACCCGGGTTATTAATATCTCTCAATAATTCAAACAACCCCCGTTACCAAGCGGGGGTTGTTCGTTTGCATTCGGCACCATTTATTTATAGTGTTAATGTTTGGTTAACCCTGAAAATATGACTTATTTACAGGGTTCAAAAACCAGCAAAGCAACACTTATACCCAATTATGAGCAAAAACCATTTACAGTCGGCCGATATTATAGTATTCTTTATTTACTTTATGGTGGTATCAGCTTACGGTTATTATATCTACCGTAAAAAGAAAGATACCGAAAACCCACAAGACTTTTTTTTAGCCGAGGGCTCGCTAACCTGGTGGGCTATAGGCGCATCATTAATAGCTTCTAATATTTCTGCCGAGCATTTCATCGGCATGTCGGGTTCGGGCTTTGCCATGGGCCTGGCCATTGCCAGCTACGAGTGGATGTCGGCCGCTACGCTGATTATAGTAGCTTGGCTGTTCATTCCGCTGTACCTCAAAAATAAAATATTTACCATGCCTCAGTTTCTGGCGCAACGGTACAACAATCAGGTAAGCACCGTAATGGCGGTTTTCTGGTTATTGGTTTATGTGTTTGTCAATTTAACTTCCATCATATATTTAGGCGCTATTGCTATCAACGCCATATCAGGTTTATCATTCGGCTTCTGTGTGGTTTC
The DNA here is from genome assembly GCA_913777515.1 of uncultured Mucilaginibacter sp. Lineage (GTDB taxonomy): Bacteria > Bacteroidota > Bacteroidia > Sphingobacteriales > Sphingobacteriaceae > Mucilaginibacter. Next base: position 6,812 of record CAJYSL010000270.1, on the reverse strand, counting down.
GTTATGCGTCTTCTCGGTAATTGTTACCTTGGGTGGGATGAAGGTTATTGGTTATACCGATGTAATACAAGTAATTGTGTTGATAGCCGGTGGCCTGGTAACTACTTATTTGGCGCTCACCAAATTAGCTGAGAACTTTGGTTACGGCGAAGATATTATCCGTGCACTCTCGGTACTTAAACAACAGGCTCCCGACCACCTGCACATGATTTTTGATAAATCGAGCCCGCATTACATGGAGCTTCCCGGTACATCAGTAATCATTGGTGGCATGCTCATTAACAACTTGGCGTACTGGGGGTGTAATCAATATATTGTACAACGTGCCTTGGGCGCTAATTTAAAAACTGCCCGTACCGGTATTTTATTCGCGGCGTTTTTAAAATTGCTGGTGCCGGTAATTGCTGTGTTACCGGGCATCATTATGTATGTACTGCACAACAAAGGTCTTTTTCAGCAGGAAATGATGGGGGCTTCGGGCACGGTCAAACCCGACCAGGCATACCCAACCTTAATGAATTTACTGCCTCCCGGATTGAAAGGTGTTGCTTTTGCCGCTCTCACAGCTGCTATTGTAGCTTCGCTGGCAGGTAAAGCCAATAGTATATCCACCATTTTTTCGCTGGATATTTATCAAAAGTATTTTAACAAATCTGCTTCCGAACGTAAGTTGGTATTAACCGGTCGTTGGGCCGTTATTGTGTGTATGCTAATTGCATCTGTTGTTACCCCGGCACTACGTTCGCTCGATCAGGTTTACCAGTTTATACAAGAATACGTAGGTTTCTTTTCACCGGGCGTGCTGGCCATATTTATGTTAGGCTTGTTTTGGAAACGTACTACTTCCGGCGCTGCTATGGCTGCTGCTGTGCTAACGGTGCCTATTTCAACCGCCTTAAAGTTTTTACCGGTTTGGACACATGGCGCGTTTCCGGATTATCCATTCTTAGACCGAATGACTATCACCTTTGTGTTAGTGGTTGTTATGATGGTGGCTATCAGCTTAATTAAACCCAAAGAGTACGCGTCGGCAATTAAACAACCGGAACGTTCCGATTTCAGCGTTAACCCGGCGTTTGTTGTAATGGCTGTCATCATTACCGGTATTTTAACCGCATTGTATACGGTTTACTGGTAGCATCAAAATTTATCTATGATGAATACTATAGTTAAAAAAACTTGCCTAAGCTTGCTGAGTGTGATAAGCATCCAATGTTTTACATTAGTAAATCACGCTCACGCACAAAGCAAAACTTATAATATCACGAAGTACGGTGCCCTGGCTGACGGCAAAACCGACAATACCAAGGCTATCCAAAAAACTATCGATGCGGCTTCTGGCAACGGTGGGGGCTTGGTATTAGTACCTAAAGGTAACTTCGTAACCGGAGTGCTTTATCTAAAATCGAACGTTGATTTACATGTAGATAAAGGCGGCGCTTTACTGGCGACCACCAAGCGAATTGATTACGGGCCCGCCAAGGCATCAGCCCTCATTGTGGCTAATGACGTCAATCATGTGTCCATAACCGGCCATGGTATAATTGACGGCAGGGGGGACCTGCTGATTAAAGATATTTACAGGATGCTGCGCGCCGGGACCTTAAAGGATGATGAATGGCAAAAGTACAACGACTGGCACCAGATGCGCCCGGCCGAAGACAACCGTCCGCACCTGATTGATTTTAAAAACTGCCGTGATGTCATCATCAATAATATCACCATCAAAAACGGCTTATGCTGGATTCAGGATTACCGCAATTGTGAAAACATGCTGATAGACAGCATCAAGGTAGAAAGCAATACCTTTTTGAATAACGATGGTATTGACTTGGTCGACTGCAAAAACGTAAAACTGGCCAATAGCTTTTTGAATGTAGCCGATGATGGCATCTGTTTAAAATCGCACGACCCGAATAGTGCCTGCGAAAACATTGAGATTTATAATTGCCGGGTACGGTCGAGCGCCAGTGCTTTTAAAATGGGCACTGCATCGCATGGCGGCTTTAAAAAGATTAAGGTGCACAACATTACGGTGTACGACACCTACCGCTCGGCTATTGCCTTAGAAACCGTAGATGGCGGCACTTTAGAAGATATAGATATCCGAAATGTTACCGCTACAAATACCGGTAATGCTATATTTTTGCGTTTGGGTCAGCGTAAAAAAACGGCAGACCCTGGTGTGCTTCGCCGCGTTTACATCGGCGATGTTAAAGTACAGGTGCCGGCGGGCAAGCCCGATGCCGGTTACCATATGGAAGGTCCGGAAGTTAGATTTAAGCACCACGTTTTTCCATCTGCTATTGCCGGTATACCCGGTCATGATGTAGAGGATGTTACCTTAGAAAATATTGATATTACCTACGAGGGTACCGCCGCAAAAGACTACAACAGTTTTAATGTTGCTGATTTAAAAAATACTCCCGAAGTAACCGGCGATTATCCCGAGTTTTCGATGTTTGGCGAACTGCCGGTCTGGGGTTTTTATATCAGGCACGCCAGTGGCATCAACTTCAAAAATGTAAAGCTAAATTATCAGAAAAATGATTTACGCAAAGCCTTAATTGCCGACGATGTGAAGAAGTTAAATATCGACGGTTTGAGCCTCAATAAATCGCAGGCTACGCCAGCGGTAGTCATCAATAACTCGCCCGATGCATCAATTAAACAATTGAGTATTGCCGGTAAAGTCAGTAAAAGTATATCCGTTCATCCATAGCCATTAATATATTTATTGTTTAATGAAAGTTAAAAAGTTACCAGCCCTATTTGCACTCGCCTTACTACCCTTATTATCTGCAGCCCAAACGGTTGAGCAAACCTCTTATGCGTTAATTAACCGTGTAATTCCGGCTAAGGCCAGTTGGTTTAAAGTGCAGCAAATTGCTTCTAAAACAGGTAAAGATTATTTTGAGATTGAAAGTAAAAACGGCAAAATTGAGTTGCGCGGCAACAACGGCGTAGCCGTGGCTTCGGCCTTGTATTATTACCTGACCGAATACGCACACTGCCAGATTACCTGGAACGGTACCAATTTAAAAATGCCTGCAAAGGCACCGGCCGTACCGCGCAAGGTGGTAAAAAACACACCCTATAATTACCGCTACTATTTAAATTATTGTACCTATAACTATAGCATGAGCTGGTGGGACTGGAAACGCTGGGAAAAGGAAATTGACTGGATGGCTATGCACGGCATCAACATGCCGCTGGCCTTAACCGGGCAGGAATATACTTGGTACGAAGTATACAAAAGCATGGGCTTTACTGATAAAGACCTGAGCGGCTTTTTTTGTGGTCCGGCTTATTTTTCGTGGTTTTGGATGGGCAATTTAGATGGATGGGGTGGCCCACTGCCGGTTAGCTGGATGACCAGTCACCGCGATTTGCAGCAAAAAATATTAAAACGTGAAAGAGCCATGGGCATGAAACCCGTGCTGCAATCATTCACCGGCCACGTACCGGCATCTTTCAAAACCCGTTTCCCGGCGTCAAAATTAAAGCAGACCAACTGGACTAACGGTTTTGATGACACCTATATTCTGGATACCGAAGACCCGATGTTTGAGAAAATAGGACGTAAGTTTTTAGAAGTGCAAACCCGCCTTTACGGTACCGACCATTTGTACTCGGCCGATACGTTTAACGAAAACGAACCGCCTACAGATGACCCAGCCTACTTGTCGGCCTTAAGTAACCGGGTATACCAGGCTATGAGTAAAGCCGACCCCAAAGCTATTTGGGTAATGCAGGGCTGGTTGTTTTACAGCGACCGCAAATTCTGGAAAACCCCTCAGATTAAAGCGCTTTTGGAAGCCGTGCCTAACGACCACATGATTATGCTGGATTTAGCTACCGAGATTGAGCCGGTTTGGAAACGTACCGATGCTTATTACGGCAAGCCCTGGATTTGGAACATGCTGCACAACTTTGGCGGTAATATATCGATGTTTGGCCGTATGGAAGGTGTTGCCGAAGGACCGGCTGCTGCCCTTAAAGACCCTGCTTCGGGCAAAATGGAAGGCATTGGCTTAACCATGGAAGCTATTGAGCAAAATCCGGTATTGTATGAGTTGATGACCAAACATACCTGGCAAAACACATCAATTCCTATCGACAGCTGGTTAAGCGAATATATTTTAAACCGTTACGGCAGCAAAAACCAGCATGCGGTAAATGCATGGCAGGTATTAAAACGTACGGCTTATAATGGTAAAGAAATTCGCGACGGAGCCGAGTCTATAATTACCGGCAGGCCTACGTTTGACAGTGCTACGGTTTGGACCAAAACCAAGTTGAACTACAATCGCAAAGATTTACTGCCCGCTTGGGACGAAATGATGCTGGCTGCACCGGCCTGTAAAAACAGCGATGGCTTTGCTTATGATTTGGTTGATGTAACCCGCCAGGTACTCGCCAATTATGCAGGCCCATTACAGCGCAAGTGGGTTAAAGCTTACCAGGATAAAAACAGCGCCGACTTCAAAAAGTACAGTAATGAGTACCTGCAGTTGATTACAGACATGGACATGCTATTGGCTACCCGTAAAGATTTTTTACTGGGCCCATGGCTGGCTGATGCCCGTAACTGTGGAACCACAACCGCTGAGAAAAATTTGTACGAAGTAAATGCCCGCGATTTGATTACGCTTTGGGGCGATAAAAATAGCCCGCTGCACGAGTACTCTTGCCGTCAGTGGAGCGGTTTACTCAACGGTTTTTATAAAGTGCGGTGGGAGAAGTTTTTTGCAGAAGTTGAGCAAGCCATTAAGCAGCAAAAAGAAATGGACGTGCAGGCTTTTGATAAAAGCATCCGTAACTGGGAGTGGGATTGGGTAAATGCGCATAACCCGTATCCAACTGTTACGAAAGGCGAAAGCATTACGGTAGCACAGCAGCTTTACAAAAAGTATCATAACACTATCCTGGCTGCTTTATGAGTGTACCGGTAAAACCAAAAGCCGAAAGGCTGATGTCTTTAGATGCGCTTCGTGGCTTTGATATGTTCTGGATTATCAGCGGCGAGGGGCTGATTCATGCTTTAGCCAAAGCTATACAATGGCCGTCATTGCTTTGGATGTCGGGTCAGTTGCACCATACCGATTGGGATGGCATTACCTTTTATGACATGATATTCCCGCTGTTTCTGTTCATTGCGGGTGTAAGTATGCCATATTCTATGCAGGGTAAATTGGCCTCAGAGGGGAAGGGCAAAATCTATAAAACCATGTTACGACGTACCTTGATACTGGTTTTTTTAGGCGTAGTAGTCAATGGCTTGTTAAAGTTTAACGGCTACGAAAACACTCGTTTTGCCAGTGTGTTAGGTCGTATTGGTTCGGCTTGGTTTTTTGCCGGGCTCATCTATTTAAACTTCGACCTGAAAGGGCAGATTGTTTGGTTTTGGGGATTGCTGATAGGGTATTGGGCGGCTATGATGTTTATCCCGGTACCGGGTTACGGTGCAGGTATACTTACCATGAACGGCAGTTTAGAGTCGTATGTAGACAGGCTGCTGTTACCCGGCCGTTTGCACGATGGCGTGCACGACCCGGAAGGCGTTTTGTCTACCATACCCGCCATCAGTACGGCCTTGTTAGGAGTTTTTACCGGGCAGTTTCTAAAGTTTACCTCTCCTAATTGGCCTATGCTTAAAAAGGGCATAGCATTAATCGGCGCAGGTATTGTATTGATTGCCTTAGGATGGTTGTGGAATTTTAATTTTCCTATCAACAAGCGTTTGTGGAGCAGTTCGTTCGTGTTATATGTAGGTGGTTTTAGCTTACTGTTTTTGGCGGTGTTTTACTTAATTGTTGATGTGGCTAAATTACGTAAGTGGGCGTTTCCGTTTATACTGATTGGCAGTAACTCTATCCTTATCTACCTGGCGGCCGAAGGGGCAGTAAATTTTTTACATACCGCTAATTATGTTTTCGGCGGATTGATAAATCACGCTCCGTTACTATGGCAGCCGGTGTGGACGGCAGCTGCCATTATTGTGGTTCAACTGGCACTGTTGTATTTCCTTTACAAAAACAAAATATTCTTAAAAATATAAACATCCGCTATGCTAAACATCAATAGCAGGATTGCTACCCTATGCAGTGGCTTGCTCATCACGCTGCTGCCCACCGTGCGGCCTGCACAGGCGCAAACCAATTTGCATCAATATGTAGACCCACGTATTGGTTCCGAAGGGGTTGGTCGCGTATTTATCGGCCCGTCGTACCCGTTTGGTATGGTAAAACCAAGTCCCGATTGTACGCCCCGGCCTAATAGCGGCTGGTTACCTGAACCCGCACCGGTTACCGGTTTTGGGCAGGTGCATGTAAGCGGTACCGGTGGCGGCCCTAAATACGGTAACATTCTCATTATGCCGTTTACCGGCGCGTTAACTGGAATAGACCATTCGTCGATGCGTCAGGACGAAAAGATGGCCCTGGGCTACTACAGTGTGAAGTTGAAAAAGCATAACATCAAAACCGAAATTACCACTGCCGAAAAAGCATCGTTCTATAAATTTACCTACCCTAAAAATGCCGCTAAGGCGCTGTCTATTGATGCAGGTTTCTTTCTAGGGGAGCAGCCGGTGCCTGATGCCCGCGAAGCCCAACAATTTGTAGGCTCCGAAATTGAGGTAGTGTCAGATACCGAGGTGCGGGGCTACAGCCGTATCAGGGGAGGGTGGAACAACGGCGCAGCTTACACGGTTTATTTTGATGCCGTATTTGATCAGCCAATGCAAAACTTTTCAACCTGGAAAGGTACGCAGCTGCATCCAGGCATAAAGCAACAGTTTGATTCCGGAC
>CAJYSL010000269.1 GCA_913777515.1 uncultured Mucilaginibacter sp. | reverse complement strand
ATAGGCAAAGGCGAAATGTATGATTACCTGAAAGCCACCAATGGCGTTGCTTTTGTAAACAGCGATAGCCCCGACCTGATGCTGATGAAAGAAACGCGGGGCTTGGTGAACGTTGAATATTACGGCCGGACCAGCGCCCAAAACACCATTAGCGGCAACTTGGCCGACAGCGCCCCCTATCTGGCTTTAAACTGGAAAACCGCTAATGATACCAAAGAGCATCATGCCGCTACGCAATTAACCGGTGATTATAATTTAGATAATGTGCTGGTAGCCATTTGCATTGGCCATTATTTTAAATTAAGCCCGGAGCAAATTAATGCAGGAGTTGAGGGCTATCAGCCTAAAAATAACCGTTCGCAAATTTTAAAAACCACTACCAACACACTTATTTGCGATTATTATAACGCAAATCCGAGCAGTATGATGGTTGCCATTGATAACCTGAGCAAAATGCAGGCAGCCCAAAAAGTAATGATATTGGGTGATATGTTTGAAATGGGTGATGAGGCTGCTGCCGAGCACGAAGCCGTTTTAAAAGCAGCATTGACAACTGCCGGGGCTAAAGTCATTTTTGTGGGTAAAGAGTTTTCGCTATTAAAAGCCAGCCACGAAGGCGCTACTTTTTACGAAACTGCAGAGGATGCCATAGCCGGATTACAAGACCAGCCCATTACCAACAGCACTGTATTAATTAAAGGCTCCCGCGGAATGGTGTTAGAGCGGCTGGTGACTTTTTTATAACATAAATTGAAAGCCAGTACGGCTTGTATAAATTTAAGCTGATGGCGATACCTCAACTACCCATTGATAAAATACTGAAACCAATAAACCGGTTTATACACCATGAGTACACCAGTGGCTTAGTATTGTTATTGGGGGTAATACTGGCCATTTTTTGGGTTAACTCCCCTTTCAGCGAAAGTTATCACCATTTTTGGGAGATTGAATTTTCGCTGAGTTTTGATAAGTACGAGCTCAAACATCCGCTACATATCTGGATTAATGATGGACTGATGGCCATTTTCTTTTTTGTCATTGGCCTCGAACTTAAGCGCGAGTTTATGGCAGGCGAATTATCCAGCCTAAGCAAAGCTGCATTGCCTATGGTAGCAGCTTTGGGCGGTATGCTGGTACCTGCGGCCATCTATTTTTTAATTAACCGTAATACTGCATCGGCGCACGGATGGGGCATACCTATGGCTACGGATATTGCCTTTGCCCTGGCATTGGTGTCTGTTGCGGGTAAGCATATCCCAGCCTCGGTAAAAGTATTTTTATCAGCATTGGCCGTAGCCGATGATTTAGGCGCGGTGCTTGTTATCGCGTTTTTTTACAGTTCCAACCTGCAAATAGTACCGCTTAGTATAGGCTTCGGGTTTCTGTTGCTGCTTATTGCCGGTAACGCGTTAGGTGTACGCAACACGGCCTTTTACCTCATTATTGGATTTGCCGTTTGGGTTGGCTTTTTGTTATCGGGCATACATGCTACCATCGCTGGTGTGCTGGTAGCGTTTACCATCCCGGCCCGTACTATTGTTCAGGAGAAAGTATATGCAGGTAAATTACGGCAGCTATCTTACGATTTTGAGCATCAAATACCCGACAACAGTACACTTACCACTCCCGCACAACATAGAATTATTGAAGAAATAAAGCAACTGAGCTTAGCGGCTCAAACGCCTCTTCAAAAAATTGAACATTCACTGCATCCCTGGGTGGCCTTTATAATTATGCCTTTGTTTGCACTGGCTAATGCCGGAATAGTTATCGGTTCAGATTTCTTCAGCACCATTATTAATCCGGTGAGCATCGGTGTTGTTACCGGGTTGCTGGTAGGTAAGTTTATAGGCGTGCTGCTGTTTACCTGGTTGATGGTAAAAACCAGGCTCGGCGTATTACCCGAAGCCGCTACCTGGAAACATATCGCCGGTGTAGCCGCCCTGGCGGGTATAGGCTTTACGATGTCGCTCTTCGTATCGGCGCTGGCCTTTGAGCAACAGGCAATGGTCGACGAAGCCAAATACGGCATCCTCATTGCCTCAGTTATTGCAGCCAGTGTTGGCTACCTCATCCTCAAAAATACTACTGCGCCGTCTGCAAGTGCAGACAGTACAGTGTCGTAACTATAACGGAGACAGGCACATCTCTCATTACTTTCTAATAACCTCACGTCAATTTAGCACACTTAACCTGCATAAATGACATTTTTACTCATCAGCTGTTTGCCGATGAAAATTTTGCCTCCACGGAATGCTTTTTGATATTTATGCTTATACAAGCAAGAAATATGGATAATTTATTATTGATTATAGTTCAGGTAGGCGGCCTCAGTTCGGGTTGGCTAGTCATGATAGTAATAGCCTTAATAAGCTTTGTAGTACAATGGCGATTTAGAAGCAAGTTTAAAGAATATTCAGAAATCAGTTTATCATCAGGCTTATCCGGTGCCGAGGTAGCCCAGCGCATGTTGCGCGACCACGGCATTAATGATGTGCAGGTAATTTCGGTAGAAGGACAACTGACCGACCATTACAATCCCGATAATCGTACCGTAAACTTAAGCGATGATGTATATCATAGCCGTAGCGTAGCTGCAGCAGCCGTTGCCGCCCACGAGTGCGGTCATGCCGTTCAGCATGCTAAATCATATAGTTGGTTAAGATTCCGCTCGGCCATGGTACCTATTGTGCAAACGGCATCTACCCTTACTCAATGGACATTGATGATTGGCGTGATGCTGTTAGTTTTTTCGGGCAATACATTGGTTTTATTGATAGGCGTATTGGCTTTGGCCGTGGTAACTGCATTTAGCTTTGTGACATTACCCGTAGAGTTTGACGCCAGCCGAAGGGCACTGGCCTGGTTAGACAATAATCATAGCATTATGCAAACCCGCCAGGAACATGATGAAGCTAAAGATGCCTTATGGTGGGCTGCTATGACTTACGTAGTTGCTGCGTTGGGTTCACTGGCTACGTTGTTGTATTATGTGCAATTACTGAACAGCCGTCGTGACTAAAAAGAGTTCTTTAAAAAGAAACCCTGCTTGCCAACGCAAGTAGGGTTTCTTTTTTTTTACGCGTTTTCAATAAGTTGCTTAATAGTTTCGGCGGTTTCGGTTACGTCGTAGTTACTATCACCGGTAAAAACCTTGGTAGTGTTGCCGTCAAAATCCTGCACCTCATAAAAATACAGGATATGGTCGGCGTTGAAATATAATTTGCGGTTATCAGGCGCTTCAGACAATACAATAATTTTGGCCATCTTTATTGTTGTAGTTTTACAATCAACATTGGTGTGGCTGTTTAAGTTTTATCCCCTGGGATTATTCAAAGGCTTGCAAATCAGCACAAAAAACAAAGCCCTGGTTAAGCTAACCAAGGCTTTAAAAAAAGGTCTTAACAGAACATTAGTTCATTTTAAAAGGCGCAATTAAGTAAAACTCCGGTATTTGCACATCAAACGATGCATTATCCATCAGCCGCAGCATCTGGTACTCGCCTTTCATGCTGCCCATATCAGTCTTTAAGTTACATCCTGAAATATACTCATGCGATTCGCCGGGTTCAATTACCGGCTGCTGTCCAACCACCCCCTCACCTTCAACCTCGCGGCGTGTGCCGTTCGAATCAAAAATATGCCAGTGGCGGCGCATCAGCTGTACTGTATAATCGCTTAAATTTTCAATATATATTTTATAGGCAAACATAAAGTGCTCGTTTGCCGGATTAGAATACTCTGGCTGGTACTGCGTCTCAACCGAAACTCTAACCCCGTCTGTTATAGTAGTAGTTGCCATATTCAAATGTATACCTTACAAAATCAATAATCAAGCCATTATAGGCGTATATTTCTCATTTATCTGCCACAAAATCTCATAAAGCTCTTCCAGGTTCTCGGTACACACCATTCTCATCCTAAACTCTTTGAAATTATCCAGCCCTTTAAAATAGTTTGAGTAATGCCTGCGCATCTCAAAAATACCCGTTTTTGGCCCCTTCCATTCAATCGATTTTTCGAGATGGGTTTTGCAGGCATCAATACGCTCGGCTATGGTTGGCTTTTCGCGATGCTCACCGGTTTCAAAAAAGTGTTTCACCTCTCTGAATATCCAGGGGTAACCAATAGCTGCCCGGCCAATCATCATGCCATCTACCCCATACTCCAGTCGCCAATTGGCCGCTTTTTCGGGCGAATCGATGTCACCGTTACCAAAAATAGGTATCTGTATACGCGGGTTTTTCTTAATCTCTCTAATCAGTGTCCAGTCGGCCACGCCTTTATACATCTGGGCGCGGGTACGGCCATGTATGGTAAGAGCCTTAATCCCTACATCCTGCAGACGTTCAGCTACTTCGTAAACGTTTTTAGTATTATCATCCCAACCCAAACGCGTTTTAACGGTTACCGGCAGATGGGTAGCCTCTACTACAGCCTTGGTCATGGCCACCATCTTATCAATATCCTGCAATAAACTGGCACCCGCACCACGGCAAGCCACGTTTTTTACCGGGCAGCCATAATTAATATCCATCAAATCAGGCCCGGCCAGGGTTGCAATTTCGGTAGCGGTGCGCATACTGTTAATATCGCTGCCAAAAATCTGTATGCCTATCGGGCGCTCGTACTCAAAAATGTCCAGTTTTTGCCGGCTTTTAGCAGCATCACGTATCAATCCCTCCGATGATATAAACTCCGTGTACATCATATCAGCCCCGTTTTGTTTACACACATAACGGAAAGGCGGATCACTCACATCCTCCATAGGTGCCAGCAACAGCGGAAATTCACCTAAATCTATTTTTCCTATTTGTACAGACATGCTTATATTTAACC
>CAJYSL010000268.1 GCA_913777515.1 uncultured Mucilaginibacter sp. | reverse complement strand
TGTTCAATAGCTCTGGCTTGCTGTTAGTACCGACATTGTATTGAAACGAAGACTTATTCTCTAACTCTTGTTTAATTTCCTGGTATTGTTTACCGGTCAGCATCACCATTTTTTCCGCCTTCATAATATTATGTTCAATAAGTTGATTGGATTAACATCTAAACAGTTCGAAGTGTTCATTAAACGCCACAATATCTTTACAGTTAGCCTTACTTCCAATTTTAGTTTAGCCAAAAAACTGATTTGCCGGAATAGCAATTCAAAAGTAGTTGTAAAAATAAAGCCCTTAACCAAGAGGCTAAAGGCTTTAAAATATATATGGGATGTCGATTTTAAAGGCTTAGTATTTCGGCTATTTCTTCGTAGCCGTTATCACGTGCTAAGTCTGCCGGAAGTGAGCCGTCTTCCATGGTTATGGCAACGTCGGCACCTTCTTCTAAAAGTAATATAAGCATCTCAGGGTCACCATGTTTAGCAGCGTAATGAAGTGGAGTAATTCCAGTATCATGTTGTACATTTAATTGTACATTGTGCTCTAATAACATACGCACTAAATCCAGGTGATTTCCGGCTACAGCCAGATGAATAGGGCGGATCCCAGACTCGCCTTTTAGCGGCTGGTTTACATCGGCACCTTTGTATAATAGGTAACGAGCAGCTTCGTACTGTCCAAAATAACAGGCCAAGGCTAATGGTGTAAAGCCGTCTGCATTGTAGGTATGAACCAATTCGGGATTAGAATACACCGAATACGCTAATATATCAAACTTCCCGGCTGCGGCAGCTTCAAAAATGTCTAATTTATCGATGTATTTTAGCAGTACGGAAGTGGCTGCAGGCTTTTTATAAAAGCAAGACAACATCAAAGGCGATACATCTTCATCAATCGTAGTTTTTGCCAAATCAGGATTTTGTGCCAACAGTTGATTAAGCGCATTTACATCACCAGTAGTAATTAAGTATTCTAATCGTCCCATATTCAAGTGTTTGTACATTAGTAAATTAAAAATCGTGCCAAATACAAATCTTATCTATTAACTTTATATTTGTACTTTAACTGTTGATAGAGATGCCGCCTAAAGGAAATCAGTTTAAATCAAATTCTTTCAAGGATGAAAACCGTCCGCGACAAGGTACGGGAGCCCGTACCGAGCGCGAAAGGGTGATGAAACGTAAACTGGAGAATTTGCCGACCTTCAACTTCGGCGATGGCAGGGCCATTAAAATTGTGGGCCTTTTATGCCTGGTGATTTCTGTTTTTTTTCTTATTGCTTTTACTTCCTATCTATTCACCTGGCAGTCAGACCAAAGCTATGTGCTAAAGGCCAACGGCGGTTGGGGTAACCTGTTTAAAACCGAGCAAGAACTTTTGGATAACGGCGTTACTAACCCGGTGGTCGAAAACTGGTTGGGCAAGTTGGGCGCTTTGCTGGCCAACCAGTTTATGTACGAGTGGTTCGGTGTGGCATCGTTCATCTTTGTAATGATATTTTTCGTGATCGGTTACCGCATGCTGTTTAAGGTGCGTTTGTTCCCGATGGGCAAAATGCTGGCTTATTCGTTGTTTAGCCTGGTATTTTTCTCGATAGCCATTGGGTTTTTGCATGGCTTTGTAAGCGATTATGCACATTACCTCGAAGGCGAGTTTGGTTACTGGAGCACACGGTTGTTAAATGCCCAGATAGGTCAGGCTGGTACCGGATGTTTGCTGGTATTTGCGGCCTTAACCGTACTGATTATTGCTTACAATATTGACTTTAAACTACCTGAGCGCCCGAAACGGATTTTAGTAAAACCTGACTCGGTTGATAAAGTATCTCCGGAGAGTGTCGACCTCGAAGACGAATTGTTATCTGAGCCGGTAGAGTGGCCTCGTGCTAATAACAGGATGCGCAACGATGATTTGGCAACTGCTGCGGCACCTGCACCTGCACCTGAGCGCCTGCGCCAGGAGCAGTTAAGCAAACCTGCTGTCGTAGAGCCCGTTTCGCCCGAGCCGGTAATCCCTCATGCTGTTGCGCAGGCGTCTGTTATAGTAAATACTCCTGTTCATGAGCCTATCGTACTAAGCCCAACCAACACAGCCCTTGCCGAAGAAGATTTGGATGATGCCGAAGTTCCGGAAGATGAAGTTCCGTTTGTTGTAGAAGATACCCGCCCCTTACCGGAGTTAAGTATTGAGCAGGCTCCTGAAATTACGGCCAACGAACTGGTAGAGAAATTTGGCACGTTTGACCCTAAACTCGACCTGGCATCTTACAAGTATCCGGGGCTGGAACTGTTAGAAAATTACGGTACCAATAAAGTAAGTGTTGATGCCGGCGAACTCGAAGCCAACAAGAATAAAATCGTTGAGACGCTCAATCATTACAACATCGAAATTGATAAGATTAAGGCAACCATTGGGCCCACGGTAACTTTGTATGAAATTATTCCGGCTCCTGGTGTGCGTATCTCTAAGATTAAGAACTTAGAGGATGATATCGCTTTGAGCTTAGCTGCTTTAGGTATTCGTATCATAGCGCCGATGCCGGGTAAGGGTACTATTGGTATTGAGGTGCCCAACCAAAATCCCGAAATGGTGTCGATGCGCTCTGTTCTGGCTACCGAGAAGTTTCAGAATACGACGATGGATTTGCCTATTGCTTTGGGTAAAACCATTTCCAACGAGGTATTTATTGCCGATTTGGCCAAAATGCCTCACCTACTGGTAGCGGGGGCAACCGGTCAGGGTAAATCGGTGGGTATTAATGCCATCTTGGTTTCGTTGCTTTACAAGCGCCATCCAGCCGAGCTAAAGTTTGTAATGGTTGACCCTAAAAAAGTGGAGTTGACTCTGTTCCGCAAAATTGAGCGGCACTTCTTGGCCAAACTGCCCGACGAGGCTGATGCTATTATTACAGATACCAAAAAGGTAATCAACACGCTGAACTCGCTTTGTATTGAGATGGATCAGCGGTATGATTTGCTGAAAGATGCGCAGGTGCGTAACCTGAAGGAGTACAACGCTAAGTTTATCAACCGTAAGCTTAACCCCGAGAACGGTCACCGCTTTTTACCATTTATAGTACTGGTGGTGGATGAGTTTGCCGACCTGATGATGACGGCCGGTAAAGAGGTTGAAATGCCGATAGCGCGTTTAGCCCAATTAGCCCGTGCGGTAGGCATACACCTGGTTATTGCCACACAGCGCCCTTCAGTAAATATTATCACAGGTACTATCAAGGCCAACTTCCCTGCGCGTTTAGCATTCAGGGTATTATCTAAAATCGACTCAAGAACAATTCTGGATGCGGGTGGTGCCGACCAGTTGATTGGTCGTGGTGATATGTTGCTCTCGACCGGTAGTGATTTAATCCGCTTGCAGTGTGCCTTTGTGGATACACCGGAGGTTGAAAAGATATCTGACTTTATTGGCAACCAGCGCGGCTATCCAAGCGCCATGATGTTGCCTGAATATGTCGGGGAAGGCGAGGCGAACAGCCCGAAAGAATTTGACCCGGACGACCGCGACCCGATGTTTGAGGACGCCGCCCGCTTAATTGTTTTGCATCAACAGGGTTCAACCTCATTGGTGCAACGTAAACTGAAGTTGGGTTACAATCGTGCAGGCCGCATCATCGACCAGTTAGAAGCGGCCGGTATTGTTGGTCCGTTTGAAGGGAGTAAAGCCCGCGAGGTTTTATATCCGGACGAATATAGCCTGGAACGCCATCTGGAAGAGATACAAAAATCTGCACGCGGTTAAACTTAGCACTGCTTCTGTTGTTCTAACCATCAATTGTAAAATGTAACAAACCTTAATTGCAATCAAGGTTGTAACAACAGAACAAATCCGTTATGAAGAAAATACTTGCTTATTTAATGGTTATCATGGCGCCCGCTTCGGCAGCTTTTGCTCAGCAGGATGCACAGGCCAAAAGTATACTTAATGGCGTAAGCCAAAAATACCGCTCATACAATACGGTTAAAAGCGACTTTACTATTAACATACAAAGTCCGCAGGATAAGATTAACCAAACGCAGTCGGGCACACTATATACACAGGCTAAAACCAACAAGTATAGGTTAACCGTTTACGGTAACGCCGCTAAAACAGCCGTTGCACAAGAGATTACCAGCGACGGTAAAACTTTGTGGACTTATCTGCCTCGTGAAAAAGAAGTGCAGGTAAACGATGTAAAAAACAATACCGAAGGCCTCAACCCTGCACAGGTGTTCACTATTTACGAAAAAGGCTATAAATACATTTATACCGGTTTGCAAAAGCAGGGTGGTAAAAGTTACCAAGCTATTGAGCTGACGCCGGTAGATATCAAGCAAAATATCTTTAAGGTAAAGCTGTTGATTGACGCCGCCAAAAAACAAATTTACAGCGCGCAACTGTTCGATAAAAATGGCAGCCGTTATGTATATACCATCAATAGCCTGACACCTAATCCGGCTGTAAGCGCAGATGTGTTTACTTATAATGCAAAAGCGCATCCCGGGGTAGAGGTTGTGGATTTAAGATAAGTTGAGCTTAATGTAATTTCAAAAAACAAAGCCTGGTAACATCCTGTCGCCGGGCTTTGTGCTTTATTGATTTTATTAATCAATCTACTTCAATGTAAGCATAACCAATATAAAAATCAGTGTGTTTACTGGTTGCATCGGTGGGCCTTCTACCCGAAGACTGAGGATGTTTTTATTGTAACAATAGTTGAAATTAGGAAAGGTTGATAACCAAAACTTGTCCCGGCTCTATGGCTAACAAAAGTTCTACACCATCAACTTTTACATCCTCTAAAATCAATGCCGTTTCTGGATTTTCCCTCTCAGCGTATTCAATATGTTCAACAGCGTTAACCACGAACGAATGCTCATGGTTGTCTGATTTGATGATTGCTCCTGGCTTTACGTCGCCATTAATCGGGTTGCCGGTGATGATGTAACCTATGCCTACCACATTCATTACTCTGCTTACCGTAAAAAAGACGCTGGTGGGTGTCATGTTACTTGTCATTGGTACTGTTGTTTTCTGTCCTTCGTTGTTGTCGTTTAATTTAGGGCGCAATCTCTAAGCCATCTGCTGAATCTTTTAATGAGGACAAATTAACCGATTTCTATGTTTAGCATTTGGCCGCCTAAAGCAGAAACAAACGGTTATGGAGTCGTCTTACAATAGTGCTATGTTGCTAACCTCTCGTTCATGGCGAACAATTTCGGACTGCCGCCTGTATGAACTAAGGTTAAGCAAAATAAATACTTAATTGCAGCATCATGACTATTTACGAACAGCAAGCGCACATTCAGTTACAGTTTTGGCAGCACCGGATGCAAAAGAAGCCTTCGTTTACCGATAAGCTGTCTAAAACGGTGCAAACTAAAATCAATGAATACATCCCCGAAAAAGTTCATCAGGCCATTACAGTGGCTATCGAAAAGATGATTAAGGCCGTGTTGTTTGGGGCCAAATACACTACTGGCGATGTACCGGCGCAGGATATGTCGTTACAAATGCGCGAATCGCTGGTGAGGCAAAAGATTGAAAACTATCAAAAAACAGCTACGGTAGAAGGTGCCATTACCGGTGCAGGCGGTTTTTTAATGGGGCTGGCTGATTTTCCAATACTGTTAGGCATTAAGCTAAAGCTGCTATTCGAAATAGCATCTTTGTACGGTTATGACGTTAAAGATTACAAAGAGCGATTATATATCCTGTATACTTTTCAGCTGGCTTTTTCCAGTCAGCAGCGGCGAAACGAGGTTTACCAGTTGGTTGCCGGATGGCAGGCCTACAGTGGCTCGCTGCCTGATGATGTAGCCGAGTTTGACTGGCGTATTTTTCAGCGGGAATACCGTGACTATATTGACCTGGCTAAAATGGCGCAGTTGTTACCGGTGATAGGTGCCGCCGTTGGTGCCATTGCGAACTATAAACTTATCGACCAACTGGGCGACACCGCCATGAGTTGTTACCGCATGCGGCGCATTAGCCCCATTCTCATCATTAAAGAGTAAGGCTAAATAAACCACACTCTGTATTTAAACAAACCATAAAAATGCCAGTATATTGAGGCAAACGGAATAACGGCTGAGGTGTACAACATCTCGTAAACGTGCGACGCGGAGTGCGAAGTGTTGGCCAAACGTTTCAAACTGAATTGCAATACAAATATCAACCATATGGCCAATGCAACCGTGGTAATAATAGTATGCATAAAGAGCAAACTAATTACAGCCACTATTAAACTAGCTGCCATGAGGTAATAAGTAAGCGGTGGTTTGGCTTGTATTTGCTGCCGGTACAATACCGGAAACTTTTTATACAATAGGGCATTAAACAACGTTTTTTTTTGTTCGCTGATGCTTACGCCCCAGCGGGCATCGCGTACCGGGTGAATGATGGCTGCCCTTTCTATTTTACGCAACGGAATATTTGCTTCCAGTATTTTAAAGTGCAGGTCGCTGTCTTCGCGCCAGGCCATGGTAAAGCGTTCGTCAAAACCACCAACCAATAGCAGAGTTTCTTTAGTGCAGACGCAATTGGCCGTTACAAAGTCGGCGGTTTCTAATCCGGCCGTGTTTTGTGCAAAATCGGTGAGGTAGGGTGGCAGTGGTACAATTACTTTGCCGGTAAATGCGGCTAAGGTTTCGCCTTTCCAGGTTTCGAGGTAGCCGGTTAGCCAATCGGGCGTTGGTAACGTATCATCATCGGTAAAGGCAATTAAATCGGCTTCAGCATTTTGCCAGCCGTAATTGCGGGCAGCTGCGGGCCCCGCTTTTTGGGATAGGGGTAAGTATTTGAGGTTAACGGGTTGGTCTTTCCAACTACTAAGCGCTTGGGCGGTTGTAGGGTCTGGGCCGTCGCTTACGACGATAATTTCAAAATCGGCCAATGGAAGGGTCTGCTTACGCAGCGCCCGATGCATTTAAAAAGTAAATCGGGGCGCCGGTAAGTAGGGATAACAACAGAAACGCGGAGCATTATTTTTCAATCACAAATGAACCGATAACCAACGCATCAAAAGGTGATGACCAAAAACATTCAACAGCATCACGTGGTGTACACACTATTGGTTTACCCAGGGTATCGAAGGAAGTATTTACCAGTACCGGTACGCCGGTTTTGCGTTGAAACGCCGTAAGCAGGTCGTAATAATTTTATGCTGACGTTCGATTACCGTTTGTATACGAGTCGTTTCATCAGTGCGGCGCACGGGCCGGAATCTGGTCGGCTTTCTCGGGTTTTACATCATAAATAAACAACATAAAGGACGAGTAACTGGCATTTTTAAACCAGTTGCCTGCTTCTTCTTCCAGCACTACGGGCGCCACCGGACGGAAATCTTTGCGGTCTTTTACCTCGTTTAAGCGTTGCTGCATGGCCGGACTAATAGGCGATGCTAAAATAGAGCGGCTGCCTAATGCCCGCGGGCCAAACTCCATCCGGCCCTGGTATGGGTGCAAAAAGGCACGGGGCGTTTGCCGTGTTTTGTATGGGTAGAGCACTCTTTTTCGGTGGCGGCCAGGAGCTGACCATCTTTAATAAGATACGCAGTTGAGTCGTGAAAAGCAGCGTTAATTCCTAAAGTGTACATGCGGGAAAGGATGTTTTAATAGTTAAATGTTGTATGAACGCTTTAAAGGAAAATTATCATCAATAGTTTTAAAAGATTTATTAAAAGTTAATTCAATGATAATGGTGGGAAAATTTAACTGCTGTTTTACAGTCGCTTACATTAATTAATTTGCAAATTGATGTAGCCGGAAACGACTGTTTGGCTTAAAAAAACGCATAATGGTTTAAAGCTGAATTCGCTTACCAACCTGTTTACAAAGCCGATACGATTTTATAATTGCGTTTGTTTTACTCGGAGCACAAGTTTTAAGAGTTAATCAAACAAAAAGCACGTTGGTTTTCAACGTGCTTTTTGTTTTACATTTGTAACCAAATAAAAACTTATTATTTAATAGTCATTCGCTTTCAACTTATCCTTTTCAGCAATAGCTTTTTTTATTATCGTACCGTCTTGATAAGTAAGGTCTACATATAAATCTTTCGATATATCTAGTGAGATAAAGTTTTTATTGCCATCTGAATTAGCTGTTGACCAGTAGGCTGCATAATCAGCTTTCCCTTGTTTTATTGCTGATAATTCGTACCCATCCCCTAACTCATAAGGCTTGGTGAAATTATGGAATACCGTTGTTTCTCCATAGGACGATTTCAACTCGGTGGCCATTTTTTCAAATTGATTAATAACCATATCCGGATCGGGTTTATAAGTTACTGTAGCTTCGTAAAATTGATTTTTATAAAATTTAAGTATAACAAAAAATGCTTTACGCTGCGCAAATGTTACGTCGTCATAAGCTAACATGTCATCTGTCACTGCTAGTGTAGACGATTTACATCCTTTAGCTTTCATAGCTGCATCTGTAGCTGCCTTAGTCGAGCCAAATTTAATACCCCAAAAGCCATCGATAGTTTTGGTTTGTGCTAAACCAACTAAAGGTAAAATAAGAAGAAAAAGTAGAATTTTTTTCATGTGATCAATTTAGGGTAGTAAATATATACCACACTTTTTAAATTTCCTTATTTTAATAACTAAATTACCTCATAGGTGATAGAAATTAACTAACGGTAGTTAAGTAATTCATCTGATAGTTTTTTTGAAGGGGCATATTTTAAACGCTATCGAATTATCCGTTATCGTAACGATGCTTTGATTATATCCAAAACCCTTATCATTGTATAGTAAGCATGACGATACACCAGATATTACAGCATTACTGGAAACATAGCGCGTTTCGCCCTTTGCAGCAGCCCATCATCGAGTCGGTGATGAAGGGGCGGGATACGCTGGCTTTGTTGCCAACGGGTGGCGGTAAATCTTTTTGTTATCAGGTGCCCGCCATGGCTATGGACGGGATATGCCTGGTCATCTCCCCGCTGATAGCGCTCATGAAAGACCAGGTAGATAACCTGAAAGCCAAGGGCATTGAGGCCATGGCCATCGTATCGGGCATGAACCGGCGCGAGGTTGATATTGCCCTGGATAACTGCATTTACGGTCCGGTAAAGTTTTTGTACCTCTCGCCCGAACGCTTACTAAGCGAATTGGTGCGCGAGCGGATTAAATACATGAAAGTTAACCTGATTGCGGTTGACGAGGCACATTGTATATCGCAGTGGGGATATGATTTCCGTCCGCCGTATTTGCATTTAGCCGAATTACGCGAATTGCACCCCAAAGTGCCTGTACTGGCCTTGACTGCTACGGCAACGGCTGAGGTTCGGGATGATATTCAGGATAAATTGGCTTTCAGAGAGCGTAATGTTTTTCAGCAAAGTTTTGAACGCAAAAACATCAGCTACAGGGTAAAGCACGATGAAAATAAACCGCGGCGCATGCTCGAGGTGGCCCGTAGTGTAAAGGGCAGCGGTATTGTGTATGTGCGAAGCCGTAAAGAAACGGTTGAGCTTTCCAAGTTTTTTAATGATAATGGCGTAGTTGCCGATTATTACCATGCCGGTTTGGATGGCGACACCCGCAATGCCAAGCAAGAGCAATGGAAAAATAACCACATCCGCATTATTATTGCCACCAATGCCTTCGGGATGGGTATTGATAAACCCGATGTGCGTTTTGTATTACATAAAGATTTGCCCGAAAGCCTGGAAGCTTATTACCAGGAGGCTGGTCGAGGTGGGCGTGATGAACAAAAGGCTTATGCTGTACTGCTGTACAGCGAGGCCGACCGGTTAAAGCAGGAGCGCAAGTTCGAAATCAGCTTTCCATCCGTCGAGGAAATTAAGCAAGTATATCATTACTTGGCTAATTATTACCAGTTAGCATATGGGGCAGGCGAGGGATTGAGTTTTGAGTTAGACCTGGCCGATTTTTGCAACCGCTTTAAGCTTGATGCTTTGAAGTCGTTAAACGCATTGAAATTTTTAGAACAGGGCGAATACTTGTCTTTTAATGAAAGCGTGTTTTTGCCGTCCCGTTTCCAGTTCCAGATTGCGCACGAGCAGTTATACAATTTCCAGATTCAAAACCCTGCCTGGGACCCATTTATTAAAACTCTATTGCGTTCTTACGGCGGTGCATTTGATAACTACGTGCGCATCCGCGAGTTTGACATTGCGCGCCGTACCAACCTGAGCGTGCAGCAGGTAAACGAAGCCATGCAGCAACTAAATGACTATGGCGCATTAAGCTACCTGCAGCAAACCGATAAGCCGCAGGTTACTTACTTAAAGCCCCGGCAAACATCGGCAAACTTATGGATAGACCGCCAGTACCTGGACACACGTAAAGCCGTTTACCGGAAAAAAATGGATGCCATGCTGGCTTATGTCAATACCGACCGGTGCCGCAGTATACAATTGTTAGCTTATTTCAACGAGCCCAACGCACCCAAATGCGGCGTATGCGATGTTTGCCTGCGCGAACAGCGTGAGCAACATGCCGATGAGCTGCACCAGCAAATAACAGACGAGATATTAGAGGCGCTAAGCGCCGCGCCCTTAAGTTTAGAACAATTGGTAAGCACCCTTACCCGTGGTAAGAGTAACGATAGGCTCACCGTTATCCGCCAATTACTGGATGCCGGGCGTATTAAAAGCAACGGTGAAAAGTATTATTTGTAAAGGTTTTATTCATCCTTTAGGAGTATACAGGTAGTTAAAGGTGACGATTTTGAACGCAGTCAGTTAATTTAATTGTTTGGGTAATTGTTTACTATTCAGGCTTGTTAGTGCTGCAAAAATGATTACTATTGTAACAGGCAAAACAAGTAGTTAGTTGCAGTGTTGGGAATTAAGTTACAAAGCCAGATACTTCTACCCGTTTTTGCTGCATTTACACAGAATCCAATGTCTTGCTTAAGACACTCTAACTATGGCAAAGCAACCCAAAAAAACAAAGCCTGCATCACTACCCAGCAGCGCCGAACCCGAAAAAATACAGGAAACTCCAGTCAATTTACCAGCCGAAAACACGGAAATATTTCCTGAATCTAAGCCGGTAAAAGCTAAACGCGCTTCCTCCGGTAAGAAAAAAGAGACTACTGAAAAGGAAACATTTCCTGAATCGGAACCGGTAAAGGCTGCCAAACCTGCTAAGCGTAAAAGCAAAGCCGAACCCGAATTGCCTGCAGAAATATCTGTTGCCGAATTAATAACCGAAATCGCAGAAAAGAAAAAGGGCAAAACGGCAGCAAAAGGTAAAACCAAAAAAGCTGATTTGCCTGTTATCCCTGAGGCTGCCGAAACCCCGGCGCCGGTAACGGTTACCTTAAACCCGGTAGAGCCTTACAGCCGCTTCACCGAGTTTGATATCGACCTTTTTAAGGGAGGAAAGCACTTTAAATTATATGAAAAACTGGGCTCGCATGTAGTTGAATACCATGGCGTTGTCGGAACTTATTTTGCTGTTTGGGCTCCCAATGCGCAGTACGTGTCGGTCATTGGTAACTTCAATGGCTGGAACCGTGGCTCGCACCCGCTCAACCATCGTTGGGATGCATCAGGTATTTGGGAGGGTTTTATCCCGAACATCGGTAATGGCGAGGTTTACAAATACTTCATCAATTCATCGCAAGGCGAAGATCTGGAAAAAGGCGACCCTTATGCCCTGCGCTGGGAAGAACCCCCTCAAACCGCATCTATCGTGGCAGATACCTACTACGAATGGAGTGATGGCGATTGGATGGCCAACCGTTACCAACACAATGCGTTGGACAAACCGTACTCGGTTTACGAAGTACATTTAGGCTCCTGGGCCCGCGATAGCGAAAGTCCTGATGCCTTTTACACGTACAACCAGATAGCCGATAAACTGGTGCCTTACGTTAAAAATATGGGCTTTACTCACGTGGAGTTTATGCCCATCATGGAGCACCCGTATTATCCGAGCTGGGGTTATCAGGTTACCGGTTATTATGCGGCTACCTCCAGATACGGTACGCCTCAGCAATTAATGCAACTGATTGAGCGTTTCCACCAAGAAGGTATCGGCGTGATTTTGGACTGGGTTCCTTCGCATTTCCCCGGTGATGCTCATGCCTTATACAAATTTGATGGCACGCATTTATATGAGCATGCCGATGTCCGCCAGGGTTATCATCCCGACTGGACTTCTTATATATTCAATTACGGTCGCAACGAGGTTAAATCTTTCTTAATCAGCAATGCCTTGTTTTGGTTGGACCGTTATCACGCTGACGGGTTACGGGTAGACGGTGTGGCGTCGATGCTTTATTTAGATTATTCGCGCAAGCACGATGAGTGGGTGCCAAACGTATTCGGCGGTAACCACAACCTCGAGGCTATTGAATTTTTGAAAGAGTTTAACATGGCCGTTTACGGCAACTTCCCGGATGTGCAAACTATTGCCGAAGAGTCTACCTCGTTTACCGGCGTAAGTCGTCCGGTTTACAGCGGCGGTTTGGGTTTCGGTATGAAATGGATGATGGGCTGGATGCATGATACCATCGGGTATTTTAAGCAAGACCCTGTCTATCGTAAATATCACCACGACGAGTTAACCTTCAGCCTGATTTACGCTTTTACCGAAAACTTTATGCTGCCCTTTTCGCACGATGAGGTGGTATACGGCAAAGGTTCGATGCTTACCAAAATGCCTGGTGATGAGTGGCAGCGTTACGCCAACCTGCGCTTAATGTATAGCTACATGTTTACCCACCCGGGTACCAAATTGCTGTTTATGGGCGCCGAGTTTGGCCAGAATGCCGAATGGAGCTTTAGCCAATCTTTGGATTGGTGGGTAACGCAGTTTGATTGCCACGTAGGTATGCAGGAAACTGTAAAAGCGCTTAACCATTTGTACCGTAGCGAACCTGCCCTGTACGAGAAAGGCTTTAGCGCCGAGGGTTTTGAGTGGATAGATGGCGGCAATGTGCAGGATTCTATCTTTGTTTATTTGCGTAAAGGAAACGATGCTGCCAACGATGTATTGGTGGCACTCAACATGACACCTAACGTGCGTTACAACTATCGTATCGGCGTACCATCGGCGGGCCAGTGGAAAGAAATCTTCAATTCGGACGAAAAGAAATACTGGGGCAGCGGGGTAGGCAATCCTCAGCCTTTAAGCACCGAAGCTACGGCATGGCACGGACGCGAAAACTCGATTAACATCACGCTTCCGCCGCTTGGAGTTGTAGTGTTTAAAAAGATGTAACTCTACGGGTTAATCAAAGCACACTAAACAAAAACACCCTGATGAGCTATCATCAGGGTGTTTTTGTTTTAAAGGCTTGTGTAAATTGCTACAGCGTAGCTTTATACTCGCAATTGCCGATAGCCCTTTTATAATCTTCAATCGAATCAAAATTCAAACAAAGCTTAATGGCTTTTTTGTAAAAGTTAATCGCTTCTTCAAAATTTTGATTGTACTCTTCAATAATGCCTAAACGGTAGTTCAGCAAAGCCTTATCTACTAAAGGCCTGATGTGGGCTTTGTCGGCAATATGGCGCGCTTTATCCCACTGTTCTAAATTGGTGTATAAAACAATGAGGTTGATATAAGCATGCGGGTATTGCGGATTGCTTTTAATAGCGGCTTTGTAATGGTTTTCGGCCCGGCCATAATCATCAAACTGCGTACGGTACAGCCACCCCAGCGAGTTATGTGCCTGCGCTGTTGATGGCTCTTCGAGTATAATGTTTTCTAACAGTTGTTTGGCCTGTAAATAGTTTGCATTGCGGATGGCTTCCTCTGCTTCCAAGTAAATATCTTCCCAGTTTTGCATCGCGTATTAATTAGGTAATAACCCGCAATATAAGCAATTGCAAGGTTAATGTGTTGATTTAATAACGGTGTGCGAAACATAAATTGTTGCCATCGGTTAAAATGAAATACCAATGATAATTTGCCGAAATGAGTAGTAAGTTCTTTTATGCATACTTAATTGGTGCCTTTGTCGCACTTGGTTTAGCCGTTTGGCAGCTTATAAGTACTACTCCGCGTGTAAGTACACCGGTGGGGTTTTTGTACGTGGTGCCTGCCCTTATTTTGTTTTACATGGCGTACAAAGTATACCATGAAAAGAACGACAGCGAGTTGATGTAATACAAGACCGGCCTCATTAAAACCTTTTAAATAATGGTTAATTGTGGCAAAATGTAAAACAAAGCCTTTCTTTTTAAAGTTATTCTACAACACGTAAAACACAAACTTATGTTAGCATTTGATCAAGAATCCTGGACTGCTGAACAGGAGATACCCACCAAACTTTCCCGTAGGTTTAACGCTGATGAACTTGATCGTGAAAGATTTTCTAAAGCCGCTGTTGACCCGGATGATGATGACGATTTGGATGACGACGACGACTTGGATTTAGATGATGATGACCTGGACGAAGATGATGATTTAGAGAACGATGTGGTGCCGGGCTACGATGAAGATTTAGATGACGACGACCTGGACGACGATGAAGATGACGACTATAATCGCATTAACGGCCAAGCCAGCCGCGACCTGTCATCAGGTGTAATTGCAAGCTATGACGACACCGATGATACCGACGAGCCGAACGAAATACCCGAGCACCAGGAATCGGACGATGAGGATTTGCTCTACCCGAGCGAGAGCGAAGTAAACCAGCCGCAGGAAGGTAATGATGCTTCATATAGCGAGCAAACCGATGTAACGCCACCAAACCCACACGAGTTCCCGTCGGTAGGTAACGCAAAAACTGATTTTGAGAGCCGTCCGCATGGCCGTACCACCGGCCGTATGTTAGGCCACGAACCAGGTACCGAAGGTATTTAAGTTATTAAATAATAATGCGTCACAAAAGCTGTCCGTTTTGGGCGGCTTTTGCTTTTTGTGGAGTTCGCCTTTAGATGGTAGGCCTTTTTGTTGTTAATATCCTGCATAAGTTCTGAACATCGGTAGCAAATCAAAATTTAAGTATCGGCATTCAAGGCATTTTTCTAATTTTGGGCTTTCAAAATCCATAAAAATTAGTTACTGTGGAGCAAAACCAACCGACTACCGTTGATACCGCCAAAGATTTAGGCCTGTTACCCGAAGAGTTTGAACGTATTAAAGAGATTTTAGGCCGTACGCCTAATTTTACTGAATTGTCTATCTTTTCTGTAATGTGGAGCGAGCACTGCTCTTACAAAAACTCCATCAAATGGCTTAAAACCCTTCCGCGCGATGGTTCGCGTATGCTGGCCAAAGCAGGCGAAGAGAATGCCGGTTTGGTTGATTTGGGCGATGGCGTATGCTGTGCCTTTAAAATTGAGTCGCACAACCACCCGTCGGCATTAGAGCCGTATCAAGGTGCTGCCACCGGGGTGGGCGGTATTAACCGCGATATATTTACTATGGGTGCACGTCCTATCGCACAGTTAAACTCCCTGCGTTTTGGTGACTTGAGCCTCGACCGTACCAAATGGCTGGTAAAAGGTGTGGTAAAAGGTATCGGCGATTACGGTAATGCCTTTGGTATACCTACCGTAGGCGGCGAGTTGTTTTTTGATGAGTGCTACAACGTTAATCCATTAGTAAATGCTATGTCGGCCGGTATTGTAATGGCCGGTGATACCGTGTCTGCAACTTCTTACGGTGTTGGTAACCCGGTTTACATCGTAGGTTCATCAACCGGTAAAGATGGTATACATGGTGCTGCATTTGCTTCTAAAGATATTACCGAAGATTCGGTAAACGATTTGCCTGCCGTACAGGTAGGTGACCCTTTTCAGGAAAAACTGCTGCTTGAAGCTACGCTTGAGGTGATTAAAACCGGTGCCGTAGTGGGTATGCAGGATATGGGCGCTGCCGGTATTATCTGTTCAAACTCCGAAATGTCGGCCAAAGGTGAGCACGGTATGCGTATTGACTTGGATAAAGTACCAACCCGCCAGGATAACATGAAGCCTTTCGAAATTCTGTTATCAGAATCGCAGGAGCGTATGCTGATCGTGGTTCACAAAGGCCGCGAGGCAGACGTACAAGCCGTATTTGATAAATGGGATTTAAATTGCGTGCAGATTGGTGAGGTAACCGCTACCAAACGCCTGGAATATTTTATGAACGGCGAAATGGTAGCCGATGTTCCTGCCGAAGACTTAGTGTTAGGCGGCGGTGCCCCGGTTTACGAACGTGAATACCGCGAGCCGGCCTACTATCAGGAATATCAGAAATTTAATATCGATGATGTTGCGGTTCCCGAAAACCTGGTAGATGTTGCCGAGCACCTGGTTGCACATCCAAACATTGCCTCTAAACGTTGGGTAACCGACCAATACGATAGCATGGTAGGTACTGCCACCATGACCACCAACCGCCCAAGTGATGCTGCCGTAGTTGCTGTAAAAGGCACGAACAAGGCGATTGCCTTGACGGTTGACTGTAACTCACGCTATGTAAATGCCGACCCGCAAAAAGGTTGTGCCATTGCTGTAGCAGAGGCTGCCCGTAACATTACTTGTTCGGGCGGTGAGCCGGTAGCTATTACCAACTGTTTAAACTTTGGTAACCCTTATGTGCCCGAAGTTTTCTGGCAATTTGTAGGTGCTATTAAAGGTATGGGCGAAGCTTGCCGCAAGTTTGACACCCCGGTAACCGGCGGTAACGTAAGTTTCTACAACCAGTCGTCGGATGAAGGTCCGGTGTTCCCAACGCCTACCATTGGTATGTTGGGTGTGCTTGATGATAAGGATAATATCATGACGGCCGACTTTAAACAGCCTGGCGATTTTATTTACCTCATTGGCGAATCGCAAAATGATATCGCTTCGTCACAATACTTGGCTTCGTACCATAAAATACAGGCATCACCTGCACCATACTTTGATTTAGATAAAGAGTATGCCATGCACCAGGTGATTAAAGAACTCATCAAGCACAAGGCTATTCAGTCTGCTCATGACGTAGCTGATGGTGGGTTGTACATCGCCTTGTTAGAGTCGGCTATGCCATTGGGCTTGGGTTTTGATATTGCTACTGATGCCGACATCCGTAAAGATGCTTTTTTGTTTGGTGAAGCACAAGGTAGGGTAGTAGTAAGCGTGTCGCCCGAAGAGCAGGACCGCTTTACCGAAATGATGGCTACCAGCGAAATTGAATATACTTTATTAGGCACCGTAACCAACGGTTTCTTTAACGTAGACGAAGAACTGTTTGGTCACGTAACCGACGTAAAGCTGTTGTACGATAACGTATTGCATGTAGCTTTAGGCGAGTAATGTTAAAGCTGAAGCACATACATCATATTGCTGTTATTTGCTCAGACTACGAGCGTTCTAAACGTTTTTATACCGAGGTGCTTAACTTGCCTGTTGTACAGGAGGTTTATCGCGCCGAAAGACAATCATACAAGCTTGATTTGGCAGTGGGCGACCGCTACCAAATCGAGCTTTTTTCATTTCCCAATCCGCCTGCACGCCCGTCGCGGCCTGAGGCAGCCGGTTTAAGGCACCTGGCTTTTGCTGTTGATAATATCAGCGAGGTCGTCGCCCATCTGCAAAGCCACGGCGTAACTGTAGAGCCAGTACGTGTAGACGAGCTTACCGGCAAACAATTTACCTTTTTTGCCGACCCCGACGGGCTTCCGCTGGAGTTGTACGAAGACTAACTATGTCTGGTATTTTTCAATTCAAGCAGTTTAGTGTAAACCAGGCTCACTGCGCCATGAAGGTAAATACCGACGGCGTATTACTTGGCGCACTGGCTGGCAACAGCACCCCTTCAGCTATATTAGATATTGGTACCGGTACCGGCGTCATTGCCTTAATGCTGGCGCAACGTTACCCGTCATCAGCCGTTATTGCGGTAGAAATGGATAAAGCGGCCGCGCAGACGGCAAAGATAAATTTTGCCGAATCGCCATTTCGAGAACGGCTGCAAGTACGTGCGCAAAGCTTTCAAACCTATCTTGCGGGACATCCTGCGCAACAGTTTGATTTAATTGTATCCAATCCGCCGTTTTACATTCAGTCTTTACCCTCGCCCGGTCAGCAAAAAGCTTTGGCCAAACATGCCGACAGTAACTTTTTTAAAGAGTTGATTGTGGGTATGGCTG
>CAJYSL010000267.1 GCA_913777515.1 uncultured Mucilaginibacter sp. | reverse complement strand
TTCAAGGACGGACTTGTAGCTCAATTGGATAGAGCATCTGACTACGGATCAGAAGGTTAGGGGTTCGACTCCCTTCAAGTCCACTTTTTTATTATAAAGCCTTTCCGTATCATTGCAGAAAGGCTTTTATTTTTAAATTAAATTCAAAGGATGCTAAACCTTGTTTTGTTCGGTCCTCCCGGCGCTGGAAAGGGCACACAATCTCAAAAACTAATTGAAAAATACGGATTAATTCATCTTTCAACCGGTGATTTATTGCGTAACGAAATAGCACAAGGTACCACCCTTGGCTTGGAGGCTAAGAAACTGATGGACGAGGGGCTGCTGGTTCCTGATGAAGTAGTGATTGGCATGATTAGCAATAAACTGGATGCTAATCCGCAAGCCAAAGGCTTCATTTTCGATGGTTTTCCGCGTACCGTTGCCCAGGCTGCTGCACTCGATACTCTTTTAAACGAGAAAAACACCGCTATATCGGGCATGATTGCTTTGGTGGTTGATGACCAGGAACTGGAAAACCGCTTACTACTTCGCGGTAAAGATTCGGGCCGCCCTGATGATGCCAACCCTGAGGTAATTCGCAAACGCATCAACGAATACAACAGCAAAACTGCTCCGGTTGCCGAGTTTTACAAAGGACAGGAGAAATTCACCAGCATTAACGGTATTGGCTCTATCGACGAAATCTTTACATCAATTTCTGCGGTAATCGACCGGTATTAAGATATTTGTTACTTACCTCCAATTTCGGATTTAAACAGAACGCATTGAACTGTTTAAATCCGAATTTGTTGTTTAAAGACCGAGCATAAAAGTTGCAAGGTTATAAATTTGATTATAAGTAGTTACGTCGCCCAGCCGACTAATGGACTACAAAATACTACTCCCATGAGCCAAGGTTCCAACTTTGTTGATTATGTAAAAATATGTTGCCGGTCGGGCAAAGGCGGAGCAGGCTCTGCACACCTTCATCGCGACAAGCATACGGCTAAAGGCGGCCCTGATGGTGGCGATGGCGGTCGCGGCGGGCACGTTGTTGTAAAAGGCAATGCCCAGTTATGGACTTTACTTCACCTGAAATATCGCAAGCATATCATCGCTGGTGATGGCGAAAGTGGCGGTAGCGCATTACGGTCAGGCAAAACCGGTCGTGATGAAATTTTGGAAGTACCTCTGGGCACGATTGCCAAGGATGCGGAGACTGGTGAGGTCATATTTGAGATTACCAAAGACGGTGAAACCAAGATATTAACGCCTGGCGGCCGAGGCGGCTTAGGCAACTGGCACTTCAAGTCGTCTACCCAACAAACACCGCGCTTTGCACAACCAGGAGAAGCTGGCCAGGAACACTGGAACGTGCTTGAGCTAAAACTTTTGGCTGATGTGGGTTTGGTGGGTTTCCCGAACGCCGGTAAGTCTACCCTGCTGTCGGTCGTATCAGCGGCTAAACCTGAGATTGCCGATTACGCCTTTACTACGATTGTACCCAATTTGGGCATTGTGGCTTATCGCAATAACAAATCATTTGTGATGGCCGACATTCCGGGAATTATTGAGGGCGCATCAAAAGGCAAAGGATTAGGCTTTAGATTTTTACGCCATATTGAGCGTAACTCCGTATTGTTATTTATGATTCCGGCAGATACTAACCGCAGCATCAAACAAGAGTATGAAATTCTGTTAAACGAACTGCAGGAATACAACCCCGAACTGGTACACAAACCAAGAGTGCTCGCCATTACCAAATCGGACCTACTGGATGATGAACTACAGCAGGAGATGAAAGCGGAGTTACCTGCAAGCTTGCCAACGGCATTCATATCGTCGGTAGCACAACAAGGCCTGGATGCCTTGAAAGATTTGCTCTGGACAGAAATTAATAAATAAGCTATCCATCAATTTTGTTTATAAACAGCAAGGGCTGCGTTTGGTCATCAAACGCAGCCCTTGCTGTTTATAGTGATTACAATTTGTGTTATGGGAAAATAACGCTATTGTATTTGTTAATATCTGCCTGCGGAACGTTAGAGCCGTATTTGGCATTGGTAGCCTTAATAAACTCGTTGGCAATAATGGCATAACCTTTTGGCGTTAAGTGCACACCATCTAAAGAAAATAAACCTCCGCTGATGTAAATAGCGCTCAAGTTAACACCATTGATTAATAATCCCTTTTGCTTCACGTTGTTCAGGAAAGTGTAAGCATCAAACAAAGCCAAACCTTTGGTATTAGCCAATGAGGTGATGGATTGGTTATAGGTATTTACGTAATCGCGCACCAGCGTTACTTCGTTAGCATCAAGCACGTATTGGTTTTCGATAGGATTTAGCGGCGATACACCATAACCGTTTACCCCCATTTTACTGGTCGGAAAGGTCAAAGTAATCAAGTCGGCGGTAGTAGCTGCGCGGGTTTCGTAAGTAGTGGTACCGGCATCAGATGTTTTGCGGGCGCTTACATAAAGCGTAGTCACTGTTGGGGCTACCTTTTGTACACCTGCCAGTAAAACAGGGATAGTGATAGTATTAAAGAACGGAATAGCGCTCACATCAGGCACGGTAGCTACCGCCCCCTTTTTTCCACCCGCTGTTAATTTTTCCATCACGGCAGAATAGGCCGCCGCGAACTGGCTTTTATCCGTCAACGCTTCGTTTACACCACCGGCTGTAGCATAGCTCAAGGCATCATTGTTACCTAACCAGCAGGTAAAAAAGGTATAAGGTTTAGCCGTGATATAATCCAGGTAAGTAGTATTTGCCATAGGATACGATGCGGTCTGCAAGCGCTCAAAATACGGATTTAGGTTACCGTAACCCGCAATAGCGGTATGAATTACTTTAATACCCGGAATGCCGTAGTTGCTGTTATCGCCGGTATACTTGGTAAACAGCACCGGGTTAGCGCTTCTTACCGCTGTAGCAGGCACATCAACTATTGATGGCGTACCATCGGCGTTAAACTTGTCAATTTTCCGGTAACCAGTTCCGCTGGCCTGCGCCTCGCTAAACAAAGGTTGACTGAAATTGCCGCCGCCCACTGATTTCAACTGTTCGGCAATAATGTTAGGGAAAGAGTTAAGCTGACCGGTGCGGTATAAGCCGCCGTCAGCATAGCCTGCAGTTTGCGAATCGCCCACCGCAATGTAAGCCGAAAAGTCGACCCCACCATTGCTGGCCGGAGCAACATCAACCTTCGGTTTACACGCTGCTAAAAGCAACAAGCCCGACAGTAAAATATTTTTACAGTTATTTAATTTCATTTTGTAGTTATAAAAACGGGTACAATTTACTAAAAAAGTTTCTTATTAATTGATTACCAGTGATAAACTAAGGCTACACCGGGGATATAAACATTGCTTTTAAACGTTCCGGATAGCTGCGACTCAATATTGGTTTGTGTACGGCTGGCCAGATGCTCATACTCAAAAGAAAGGTCGATGTCGAAATGCTTGTTCACCAGGTAACTTAAACCGGCAGTATAAAATCCGCGATTGGCATCAGGTACTTCTGCCGTTACGTAGCCATCCCTAACCGGGGTTGTGGCATAACCACCACCTGCACGCAACATCAACTGGTTAGACGCCTGGTATTGCACACCCGCACGCAAACTCACCGCATTTTTATAATTACGGGGAGAGTAAGTATCCTGTAGAACATTAGTGTTGCTGGCATAATCGAAAGCCAAAGCTTTGTAAGTATCAAAATGTACGTAGTTGCCATCAACCGCCACCAGCCATTTTTTAGCAAAGCTGTAACCTAAACCCACCGAAGTGGTGGCCGCCAAAGGTAATTCGGCGTTGAAAGTATTAGGACTTGGAAAATTGGCCTGTAAACTTGCCGGCACTCTGAAGTAAGCATCACCATTGGTTAGTTTGGTATTTACTTTAGAGCGGTGGGTAATGCCAATGGTTAAACCTGTTTTGGTATCAATAAAAATACCCGCATTATAACCAATACCGCT
>CAJYSL010000266.1 GCA_913777515.1 uncultured Mucilaginibacter sp. | reverse complement strand
CAGTTTAAAATTGATTTTAAAGTGTGGTTAGCACGTTTTAGCATCAAAATTCTCACAGGGCAATATATAGATTTTTAATTTATATTTGCTGCCATCTGCCAATTTATTTCTTTAGATGTCTAATCTTTCTTCAACCTCGATGACCGGCCGGTTACCGAAAACAGACCATATTAATATAGCTATCATAGGCTTGGGTTATGTAGGACTTCCCTTGGCCGTTGAGTTTGCCAAAAAGTTTAAGGTAACCGGTTTTGATAAATCGCAGAGCCGCATCAACGAATTGCTTAAAGGCTATGACCGTACGCAGGAAATTGACCTTAATCAACTGCAGCAAGTTACGGCTTCGGTGAACGAGCCGGGTCCGGGACTTCGTTTTACTACTAACGTTGTTGACATCCAAACATGCGATGTATATATCGTTGCTGTGCCCACGCCAACCGACCGTCATAACCGGCCCGATTTAAGTTTAATTAAACTGGCCAGCGAAACAGTAGGCAAGGTTCTGAAAGGCGGTGATGTGGTTATTTATGAATCTACCGTATACCCTGGGCTAACTGAAGAAATTTGTGTACCTATTTTAGAGAGTACATCCGGGCTTATTTTTAACCGGGATTTTTTTGCCGGTTACTCGCCTGAGCGTATCAATCCGGGTGATAAAGTACATACCTTGACTAATATCATCAAAGTAACATCAGGCTCCACACCCGAGGTAGCCGATTTTGTAGATGATTTGTACAAAAGTATCATCACCGCAGGCACCCACAAAGCGCCGAGTATTAAGGTTGCCGAGGCTTGTAAGGTGATTGAAAACTCTCAGCGCGATATCAACATTGCCTTTGTTAACGAGATTGCCAAGATTTTCAATTTGCTGGATATCGATAGTCAGGCCGTACTGGACGCTGCCGGCACCAAGTGGAATTTCTTGAAATTCAGGCCAGGTTTGGTAGGAGGGCATTGTACAGGAGTTGACCCTTATTACCTGGCGCAAAAAGCCCAGGAAGTAGGATATCACCCCGAAATTATACTGGCTGGCCGGCGCATTAATGACGGAATGGGGACTTATGTTGCCCAGGAAGTAATTAAGCTGATGGTGAAAAATGATATTGCCGTCAAAAAGGCTAATATCCTGGTTTTGGGCTTCACCTTTAAAGAAAACTGCCCTGACGTTCGTAATACCCGTGTGGTTGATATTGTGAATACCTTAAAGGAGTATGATACTATTTGTGAGATTTACGACCCCTGGGCTAACCCTGATGAGGTATGGCAGGATTATAATCTTGAAACATTTAGCCGCTACGAGCAGTTAACAGGTTGCTATGATGCTGTTGTATTAGCGGTTTGCCATAAAGAGTTTCTGTCAATTGATTACGAAAAACTGAAAAAGAATAGCAGTACTGTTATTTACGACATCAAAGGCTTACTGGACAAAAACACGGTACATGCCCGCTTATGATGAATTAATCTAAACAAATTAGAGATTTTACACTTTACTACTAAGAAATTTAAAATCTTAATAAATAAATTGATTCATTGCTATGGGGAAAGCATACGATTACTTAATTGTGGGTTCTGGCTTATTTGGCGCTGTGTTTGCTCACGAGGCGAAAAAGAAAGGTAAAAAATGTCTGGTAATCGATAAGCGTAACCATACCGGCGGTAATATTTACTGCGAAAATGTTGAAGGTATCAACGTACATAAATACGGCGCCCATATTTTTCACACCAACGATAAACCTATCTGGGATTATGTAAACAGCTTTGTAGAATTCAACCGCTATACCAATAGCCCGCTCGCCATTTTCGAGGATGAGATGTATAATCTCCCTTTCAATATGAACACTTTCTATCAGCTTTGGAAAGTGCGTACCCCTCAGGAAGTCAAAGATAAAATACAGGAGCAGATAGATGCGTCTGGTGTCAAGAATCCGCAAAACTTGGAAGAGCAGGCCATTTCATTGGTAGGGACTGATATCTATTATAAGCTGATTAAGGGCTATACCGAAAAGCAATGGGGACGTGATGCTAAAGAATTGCCGGCCTTTATTATTAAGCGCCTACCCGTGCGCTTCACTTACGACAACAACTACTTTAACGATAAATACCAGGGGATACCCATTGGCGGCTACAATAAATTAACCGAAGGTTTGCTGGATGGAATTGAAGTAAAAACTAACGTCGATTACTTTGAAGATAAAGCACACTGGGATTCAATGGCAGATAAGCTGGTTTTTACCGGTAAGATAGACCAATACTATGGTTACAAGTTCGGGCAGTTAGAATACCGTAGTTTAAAGTTTGAACACCAAACCTTGGATACCGACAACTACCAGGGCAATGCCGTAGTAAATTATACCGAGCGACACATCCCTTATACCCGCATTATTGAGCATAAGCATTTTGAGTTCGGAACCCAGCCCAAAACAGTGATTACGAAAGAGTATCCCGAAGAGTGGAACACCGAAAAGGAGCCATATTATCCCATTAATGATGCGAAGAACACGGAGATGTACAAGCAGTACGAGCAATTAGCCAAGGCTGATAGCCATATTGTATTTGGTGGCCGCCTGGCAGAGTATAAATACTACGATATGCATCAGGTTATTGGGTCGGCCTTGAAGAAGAGTAAGGAGATGTAAATACTCGGCAACTTAACTTTGGTTGCCAAACTGCTTTATCAACGATCATCCCTTGATAAAGCAGTTTTTTTACTTTGTTAGTAATTTTATCAAAAAAACCATCTATGCTTTTTAAGTTCAATCTCTTATACAGAAAAGGTTGAAATTATAAGCATGATTACATAACTTTCAGCTAAAAATTATATAATCAACACAATTACCTTTTTGTTATTATTTAACTAACTTTGACGCTGATTACGCGGTAGTAGTTGGGATTGACAATTAGTTAAATGCTTTTTAAGCATGAGCTTATTCGCTTATCACTTAAATCTTACACAGCACACTCTTCTATGCTATCACGGTTCAATGATATAGTGCAGTTATAATCTATGAATTCCAAAAAAATATGTAAAGCGCTTTTTGCGTTTTTATTTCTGTTAATTCTCACCCAAACAGTATTTTCTCAAACCAATTTATCCCAGTACAAGGTCGACGATCTGACAGATACTCAGGTAAGACAGATCATTCAAAAAGCTGAATCCATTGGCTACACTGAAAGTTCGCAAATAGCTCAAATGGCAGTAGCTCAGGGGATGAGCGAAACAGAAGCTCAGAAGCTGGTTGTGCGGATAGATAAAATTCGGAAAGATGGTGAGGGGAAAACAAGTGGAAACGGCGGCATAAACAGTAGCGGTTATTCCAACAATGGATTCTCAAGAAGGTCATACAATAATTATGCAGACTCTACTGACACAACACGTAACAGGCGAAATAATTTGAATGATCCTACACTTCGTGCGCAGCGGGATATCTTTGGTAATCTGATGCCCAAAATATTTGGCGAAGACCTGTTTAAGAGCAATAACCGGTTGACCTTTGAACCTAATTTGAGGATGGCCACACCTAAAAGCTATGTTATAGGTCCTGACGACGAATTACTCATCGACATTACGGGCGACAACGAGGCTAATTACCAGTTAAAAGTAAACCCCGAAGGAACTATTAGGCTTCAATATGTAGGAATTGTTGCTGTTGGTGGCTTAACTATTGAGCAGGCCTCTTCTAAAATACGTAGTGCAATGTCCCGTACTTATCCCGGGCTACGTAGTGGCCGAACCAACGTGGCTATCAATTTAGGTAACATCAGAAGCATCAAAGTATCTATCATTGGTGAAGCTGTCAAGCCTGGTTCATATACGCTATCGTCATTATCTACTGTTTTTAACGCGCTTTACGCTTCGGGCGGGCCAAACAAAAACGGGTCTTTCCGTACCATTCAGTTAATCAGGAATAACAGGGTTGTTTCCACGATTGATGTGTATGACTTTTTGTTGAAAGGCATGCAGCAAAGCCTACGTTTACAAGACCAAGACGTAATTAACGTTCCGGTTTATAAAACGCGTGTTGAAATGAGTGGTGAAGTTAAACGCCCTGCTTTGTATGAAGTATTGAGTTCTGAGTCATTGCAGGACGTCATTAATTTTGCAGGAGGATTTACTGGTCAGGCATACACGGCAAACATCAAGGTATTGCAAAATACAAGCAAAGAGCGCAAAATAGCCGATGTTGGATCCGCAGATTTTAAGACTTATAAACCTTTAAACGGTGATAAATATATTGTGGAGGCAATATTGGACCGTTTTGAAAACAGAGTGGAGATTGAAGGTGCCGTTTTCCGGCCCGGCAAATATGAATTAGAAAAAGGACTAACACTTAAAGCGCTGATACAAAAAGCTGATGGCTTAAAAGAAGATGCGTTTCTAAATCGGGGATATATACAAAGATTAAACGTTGATAACTCTTTGTCGCTGGTTTCTTTCGATGTGCAAAAGGTATTAAATGGCACAAGCCCCGATATCCCATTACAGCGGGAAGACAAAGTCACCATTTCTTCTATATTTGACCTAAGAGACGAATACAAGGTAGAAATACAGGGTGAGGTAAGACGCCCTGGAGTGTTCCAATATGCAGACAATGCTACTTTAGAATCATTAATACAAATGGCTGGTGGTTTCAAAGAAGGCGCTACACCAAACCGGGTAGAAATATCGCGTCGTGTTAAATCGAGCGACGCTAGTTCAAAAAGTTCATCAACAGCTCAAATATTTACAGTAAATATCGACAAAAATTTAAAGTTAGTTGGAGAGCCGTTTGTCCTACAGCCTTTTGATATGGTTTTTGTTAGGAGTACTGCAGGCTATCAGGTGCAAAAGAACGTCACTATTCAGGGCGAAGTTCTTTATCCTGGCACCTATACTATAGAACGTAAAGACGAGAGAATATCTGATATCATCAAACGGGCAGGAGGTTTAACTGCTTTAGCATTTCCTGAAGGCGGCTCGCTGAAAAGGCCTGGGCCACCTAAAATGAAAACGAAGATGACATATGCTGATAGTATTAAACAGGAAGACGAAAAAATAAGGCTTTTAAATTTGCGCAGGCTGCAAAGACAATCCGGTAATGATACTACCAGCATAAAACAAGATTCCGTTTCGTTAAGAAGTGATTTTGTGGGGATCGATTTAGCTAAAATTCTAAAAGACCCAAATACGAAAATTGACCTGATTATGCAAGATGGCGATATAATCAATATTCCTATTGAATTGCAAACCGTTCGTGTGTCTGGAGAGGTGTTAAAGCCTACCAATATTGTCTATAAGCAAGGCAAAAGTATGAGGCAATACATCAACGAATCGGGAGGATTTACATATAACGCTCACAAAAGACGGGCTTACATTGAGTATGCTAACGGGTCTATAAAAGCAGCGAAAAACTTTTTATTCTTCCGTTCATATCCTTCTGTTAAACCCGGAGCCGAAATATTTGTGCCCAAGCATCCTCCTAGAGAAAAAATTGGCATTGCAGGCATAGCAGGTATAGCTACTGCTTTGAGTTCTGTAGCGGTTATCATAATAACGTTACTTAGACAATAACACTCATTTACCTGTAAAATTCAACCTGCCTAACCACACATTTTAAAGCTGCTCATTAAAAGATTGTTTGATTATTTTAATGAGCAGTATGATAAATTAAATTAAAGTATGCCATTTACCTGGATAGCTTTTATACTGTTGAGTTTCTTATTATGTGAATTGCTATACTTTCAGATAGCACTTTACTTTAACATTGTCGATAAGCCTAATCACCGGAGTTCTCATTCT
The DNA here is from genome assembly GCA_913777515.1 of uncultured Mucilaginibacter sp. Classification (GTDB taxonomy): domain Bacteria; phylum Bacteroidota; class Bacteroidia; order Sphingobacteriales; family Sphingobacteriaceae; genus Mucilaginibacter. Next base: position 66,362 of record CAJYSL010000266.1, on the reverse strand, counting down.
CTTATTACCATAAGAGGCGGGGGCGTGATTTTTTTTCTAAGTTCAGTTGCTGATTTTGTTTTTTTTAGCAATCGCGATTATTACTTTATTACTGCTTTGTCGATACTGGCTTTGGTCAGCTTTATCGATGATGTAAAACCATTGAGTAGTAAAGTTAGATTTGCAACGCATTTTATTGCTGCACTATTACTGTTAAAGCAGGTAAACCATTTATACTGGGATACATTTTGCATTGTTTCTGCAATACTCATCGTGGCGGTAATGAACGCTGTCAATTTTATGGATGGCATAAATGGCCTTACCGGGGCTTATAGTTTGCTAACGTTAGTAACGCTGTTTTTTATCAACAACAACTATATCACTTTTCAATCTCAGCCAGCTATACTGATGCCGATCTGTGCATTATTAGTATTTTTGTTTTTTAATTTCAGAAAAAAGGCAGTTTGTTTTGCTGGTGACGTAGGCAGTGTAACCATTGCATTCATTATTTTATATTTTTTGGCGTTACTTATTTTAAAAACAAGGGACGCTGGATTTGTGTTACTTCTTTTGGTTTATGGGATAGATACGGCAAGTACTATCTTGTTCAGGATAATCAGAGGAGAAAACGTTTTGGAAGCTCATCGAAGTCATTATTATCAGTTTTTGGTTAATGACAAAAAGATTCCGCATTTGTATGTCGCTTTGATATATATTTCAGTTCAAGGAATGATAAATTATATTTTTATGCAGTTTTTAAAAAATTCTGTATTCTACACTGTAGCGTTTACTTTAATAATTACGTCTTTATTTTTAGTACTGCGCTTACTAACGGAAGGGCACGACAGATTATTGAGGAAGTCTAAGATAGGTTTCTAAAGGTGATTTTTTTAGATTTGTTTAACTGTGAATTAACGTATTTTTGTTTTGTTCAATCAACTGAATATCTTACCACGATGGATCGTTTTTTTATTCGATCTCTGTATTGGAGCAATCTCATTTACCTTTGCCTGTCTTATTAGGGTTAATTTTGAGCTAACTGGTTTTAATTATAATGAGTTCTACCGAAATTTTTTGTTCATCGGATTTTTAAACCTGATAACATTTTTTGCCTTAAAAACTTACACAGGTATTATCCGCTACACAAGCGCTCAGGATTCATTCAGGATACTTGGAGCTGTGCTGATAAGCAATGCTGCTCTTGGTTTGTGTAATTTGTTTTCAATAGTATATTTCCAAAACCCATTAATATCAAATTCGGTTTTGATGTTAAATGCGCTCATATGTTTCTTATTGATGGTAAACTATCGGATGTTGGCAAAATATCTGTTTTTGTATATCAAAAATTTAAAACTTGACACAACCCGGGTTATTATTTATGGAGTTGGCGAGGCCGGTGTTGCTGCCAAACGGACTTTTGATCATGATACCACCGTTAATAAAAACATTATCGCTTTTGTTGATGATGATCAGAAAAAGGTGGGCAATTCGATATTAGGAGTGAAAATTTTAGATGTTTCAGGATTAACGAAGTTGATAAAAAATAAAAGTGTAGATGAATTAATATTTGCTACGCACAGTATTTCCGTTGATGAGAAAAATAAATTAGTGGATTTATGTTTGGATAATGATGTTAAAGTTCTAACTATCCCTCCGCACGATGTTTGGTCGGGTGGAAAATTACAAATTTCTCAGATACAGCATGTTAACATTGAAGATCTTTTAAACCGTAAGTCGATCGAAATTGATGTAACTGGTATTCAAAAGGAGTTAAAAGGGAAAAGGGTTTTAATAACAGGCGCTGCAGGCTCAATAGGCAGCGAAATAGTACGTCAACTGCTTAATTTTGATATCGGATTGATTATTATGTGTGACCAATCTGAAACAGCATTGCATAATTTGTATTTGGAACTGGACGATCGTGGGAACGAAGCAAATTGTCATGCGTTTGTTGGCGACGTCAAAGACGAAACTAGAATGTCGCATTTGTTTGAAACTTATAAACCCCATTATGTTTACCACGCAGCTGCTTATAAGCATGTACCATTGATGGAAGACAATCCATGTGAGGCTATTAAAACAAATGTGCACGGTACCAGAAATATGGCTAACTTGGCCGTAAAGCATGGTGTTCAAAAGTTTGTAATGATCTCTACAGACAAGGCAGTCAACCCAACAAATATAATGGGGGCATCTAAACGCATTGCTGAGATTTATGTGCAGTCTTTAAATAATGTTTTGAGTGATACATCAAAATCTTATACGGGTACTGCTAATTACTTAAATTACGTCAAGGAACCAGCAACCAAGTTTATTACTACACGTTTTGGCAATGTACTAGGCTCAAATGGGTCTGTTATACCGCGATTCAAAGAGCAAATTGAAAGGGGGGGGCCAGTTACGGTAACGCATCCCGAGATTACCAGATATTTTATGACTATACCTGAGGCTTGCCGGTTAGTTTTAGAAGCGGGCTGTATGGGCAAGGGTGGCGAAATCTATATTTTTGATATGGGTAAATCTGTAAAGATTATTGACCTCGCCAAAAGAATGATTCGTTTGGCGGGTTTAATACCTAATAAAGACATAAAAATTCAGTACAGTGGGCTAAGACCAGGTGAGAAACTTTACGAAGAGTTACTAAATAACCAAGAAAATACCTTACCTACACATCACGAAAAAATTATGATTGGAAAGGTTAGAGAGTATACATTTGATGATGTGAATAGTCAGATAGATGATTTAGTTAAGTACTCAAAAAACAACGATGATATGCAGGTGGTTAGGTCAATGAAACTTTTAGTTCACGAATTCAAGAGTAAAAATTCGATTTTTGAAGAACTTGACCGGATTGCCAAAATAAGTTAAATGAGAAAACGGCTATTATTTATACTAGGGACAATTGCTTTTTTTAGCTGCAAAACCAATGTGAGCAATGAAGTTGAGGTGTACTCTAACACTTTTGACAACGGTAATTTAAGTGCTATAACTAATGCTATCACAACAAAGTTTAATAGCACCACTGTTTTAGGCAACTACAATAACAGTGGATTTCAGCTCAATCTGGATAAACTTCCAGAACATGATTTAGTCATCATTTCTTTCGACTTATATATACACGACTCATGGGATGGCAATGCACCCTCTCCTGAAGGGCCGGATATTTGGCAAGCCATGATTGATAATGAGAGTTTCATTAGCACCACATTCTCTAACGAAGATTGTCCGGCAGGCAATTTCTGCACACCACAGTCTTATCCTAAAGACTATCCCAATAACAACAATAACCCGAAGGCTGGAGCTTTTAGAACCGATCTTCCTGGGTTGTGCCTTTGGAAAAATAAGCTCAACGGCACAACGATGTACAAAATATCGAGAACGTTTAAACACAGCAAAAATACATTGTCTTTAGCGTGCTCAGACAAGTTAACCAAAGGTGTTAATACATCGGGCGCCTGCGACGAAAGCTGGTCGGTAGACAATATTAGTGTTAAAACAGTAGCTTTATGACGAAAAAGTTTTTCGGTATTTTCTTCTTGTTATCAATTTGCTTTTTCGTTGTTAAATCGCAATCATTACCTGTTGGCAGTACAGCGGTAGAAGATTTTTATCGCCGAAATCAGTTGCTGAATAAATCTGATTCGGGTGTGTCTTTTATGGTTCGTCCGGTGTTGCCGATTGATGTTAGCAATGGGCTCTACACAGATCCGGATGCGCAAATCAAGAACAACACCTCCCGTTATCTTTACGGGGACCAGGATAGTAAGGCATCTGTGATTTTGTTGCCTTTAAGTATGCAAAATCAAATTAACAGTCATCACCCTTATGGCTGGAACGATGGGGCCATGATACCTGCAAAAGGCTTGCAAACTTTAGTTAGTGGGGGAGTTTACGCTAAATATGGGATGCTATCTGTGCAGTTGAAACCGGAGATTGTAATGGCTGCTAACAGTTATTTTGAAACTTTCAACAAAAACCATTACGACATTATTTTTGCCCGCTATTACGATATATACAACAATATTGATTTACCGGTTAAGTTCGGCACGAGCAGTTATGCAAGAGCATATTGGGGGCAAAGCAGTATCAGGTTAAATTATAAGTCGCTTTCTTTCGGAGTTTCTACAGAAAATTTATGGTGGGGGCCGGGCATACGTAATTCTTTGCTAATGAGTAATTCGGCGCCTGGATTTCCGCATCTAACATTGAATACAACTCAGCCGATTAAAACCGGTATTGGTTCATTTGAAGGGCAACTGATAGCAGGTCGTTTGGTGGGCTCCGGTTTTGCACCTTTATATCCAGACAACAAGGCATATTTTGGTGTAAATTTATACCAACCCAAACCAAATCAGTGGCGTTATTTAAGTGGCATTGTTTTAACCTGGCAACCTAAATGGGTACCTGGGTTGTTTTTAGGTTACAGCCAAAGCGCACAATCATACGGCAAAGATTTAGACGGAATAAAAGATTATTTGCCCTTTTTCTCGACTATAAAAAGCATCAATGCGGAAGATCTATCAAATAAAAAGAGAGATACACGTAACTCGATGTTTGCACGTTGGTTGTGGCCTGAAGAACACGCCGAAGTATACTTCGAATTTGGACGTAATAACTATACCGGCAATTTGAGACAAACGCTGTTACAGCCTGATGCATCAAGAGCTTACATATTTGGTATAAGGAAACTGATGTTGACCAACCCAACAGCTAAGGAAGGTATACTGATAAGTGCCGAAGCCACTCAAATGCAGGAAACTTCTGTTGATAATATTTTGGATGGCCTAGGCTGGTACGTTAATAAATATATAAGGCAGGGATATACTTATAAAGGTGAATCGTTAGGAGCCGGAATTGGTCCGGGAGCAAATCTGCAGTCGTTGGATGTGAGTTGGGTGCGGGGCTTAAAGCGTTTAGGTTTACAGTTAGAACGTTATGCTCATAACAACGATTTTTATTACTATGCTTACGTGGACACGCAAGACTGGCGCAGGCATTGGGTTGACTTAAGTCTAGGTTTAAGCGGAGAATGGGATTATAAGAACTTTATTTTTAACGGGAAGCTGCAAGGCATACAATCGCTCAATTATCAGTGGTACCTTGACCCCACAATCAACCGCAATCCTGGTGATCCGTATTATGTAAGTGGGATCAATAAATTCAATTTACAAATACAGGCAGGTTTAACATACAGGTTTTAAAACAACATGAAGAGACGTAGTTTATTTTTCTTGATAACTTTTATTTCTCTTTGTGGAGCAGAAAAATTGTTTGCTCAATCTGTCCCTGTTGGCAGCGATGTAATAGAAGATTATTATCGGAGGATGCAATTACTAGGTAAAATAGATTCAAATCTGTCTTTTACTATAAGGCCTGTAAATCCCACCCAATCTTTAGGCATAGAAAATGTTTTCAGACCTGATAGTACTGCGGATACAAACGATAATAAAGCACATGGTCGGTTTACTTTTGCCGGTAAGCAGGGATTATTACAGATACTACCTCTCAACTGGCAAAATCAAATAAACACGCATCATCCATATGGCTGGAACGATGGGCCTATGATACCAGCCCGTGGATATCAAACTATGCTCAGCGGTGGTGTTTACTTCAAATATGGTCCCTTAAGTGTGCAACTACGGCCTGAGTTTGTATATGCTCAAAACCAAAGTTTCGACGGATTTGATAAGAACCGTTCTGACGAAGATTTGAGGAAATACTATACCTACTATAGCATGATTGACAGACCTGAACGCTTTGGTACCGGCGCATTTAGTAAGGTGTTTTTAGGGCAAAGCAGCATCAGGCTTACATTCGGACCCATGTCGGCCGGACTTTCTAATGAAAATGTTTGGTGGGGGCCTGGCATTCGCAATTCATTATTGCTTGGAAACAACGCTCCTGGTTTTGAACATGTAACTATTAACACTGTCAGGCCAATAAAAACTTATATAGGATCTTTTGAGGGGCAAATTTTAGGGGGCTATTTAAAGTCATCCGGATACAATTTGTTTAACACGACTACAACGTCAAATGGTTCCAGTTTACTTGCTGCAAAAAATCCCAGCGACCGTTATTTTACAGGATTAAATATTAATTATCATCCCAAATGGATTACGGGATTAACCTTGGGGTTAACTAGGACGTTTAACGCTTATAAAAGTGACGTAACGTCATTCAGAGATTACTTTCCGTTATTGACTCCTTATCAAAAAGTAACGGTTGGGGAAGCCGGCGATCCGCTTCCACGCGACCAATATACTTCACTGTATGCGAGATGGCTATTTACAAAAGCTAATGCCGAAATTTATTTCGAATATGGATTAAATGACAACTCATATAACTACAAAGATTTTATTGGGTCACCAGATCATTCACGCGCATACTTGTTGGGTATGCGTAAAATGATTAAGCTAAATAGCTATAAAGATCAATACATCTTGGTAAGTGGAGAGATAACTCAATTATCCCAGTCTGTAGACAGATTGGTAAGAAATGCTGGTACATGGTATGTTCATTCCGAGGTTTTGCAAGGCCATACCAATCAAGGTCAGGTTTTGGGAGCAGGTACAGGGCCTGGTGGAAACCTGCAGTCTTTTGATATTAGTTGGATGCAAGGGATCAGAAAGCTTGGGGTAGTTTTTGAAAGATACGAGCATGACGTTGATTTTGCAAGATTTGCATTTCCTGATATAAATAGAAACAGCCGTAAATGGGTAGATTTTGCTTTAGGAGTTCAGGGCCAATGGGCTTATAAAAATTTATTATTTGATGCTACACTGCAAGGCATACGTTCATTAAACTATGAGTGGGTTTTAAAAGATTATAACCCGGCAAATTACTACATTCCGCATAACGACGTTTTTAATTGCCATATAAAACTAGGGGTTACTTACAGGTTTTAGTAAGTTCCAATGCCATTCATTTAAATAAAATAATTGGTAACGGTGAAAAATTATTTTTATAACCTGCTTTTAACACTTACCAATTTACTCTTTCCGGTTTTAAGTTTTCCTTATGTATCGAGGGTCTTAGGTCCTGAGGGCATAGGGCAGGTGCAGTTTGTGTTTTCGTTTGCCCAATATTTTTCAATTATTGCAAGTGTAGGCATACCCATTTATGGTTTAAGAGAGATTGCTAAACATCGGGATGATTCAGAAGCTCGTTCAAAAACTTTTTCGGAGCTTATCTTAATCAATTTCCTCGCTTGTGTTTGTTTAGCTTTAGCCTACTTATTCGTCATTAACGTTTTCCATTACTTCGGCCATCAGCACCAGTTATATATGGTGGCTACACTGATGGTATTGTTAGGCTTTACAAATGTAGAATGGATTTACAGTGGGATGGAAAATTTTAAAGCTATTGCTTTACGCTCGGTAGGTTTTAAAATGTTGGGCTTGTTGATGCTTTACGCTTTTATCAAAAGCCGGGCAGACTATGACCTGTATCTTTACCTGCTGATTTTTTCTTATTTGGGTAATAACTTACTGAGTTTAATGTTACTGAGAAAAGATATAAAGTTTGTAAGCAAAGGGGTACAGCTTAAACATCATTTAAGTCCTTTGTTTTTTATTTTGGCTACCACCCTTGCTGCAAGTATGTACACCGATATGGACACGGTATTGCTGGGTTTTTTGGCCAATAAAAAAGCAGTTGGTTTATACACTGCAGCGGTTAAATTAAGTAAAATAGCTATCCCGTTTGTAACATCCATGAACGTTGTTCTGATTCCGCAAATAGGCAGGCAATTCGCCGAGAATAATTTAAAGGAGGTTAATTTTACTTTGCAAAAGGCATTGCGTTTTATTCTTTTTTTTGCTGTTCCCGCAACGTTTGGCCTTGCGCTTTTAGCTCCCGAATTAATAGTGCTTTTTTCTGGCAAAGAATTTTTGCCGGCAGTAAGTAGTATGAGAATGCTTGCTCTACTGCCTTTTGTCATTGGTATAGCACACTTATTTTTGTTCATGATTTTAGTGCCATCCAACCATAACAGGCAGATGTTTGTATGTGTAGCCGGTGGGTTAGCAGCAAGTTTATTGTTGAATTTTTTATTGGTGCCACGGTATAATGAAGCCGGATCAGCTTTCGCCAACGTTGTTGCCGAAATTGTAGTAACCGGTATGTATTATTATTTCATCAGAAAGTTTTTTACAATTAATTTTCCGTGGAGGTTGCTTTTCGAAGCTGTATTTTGCTCACTGCTGTTTATACCGGTAGTGCTTTTTACCAGAAGTTTAGCATTTTCTGTATTATTGAGTGTACTGCTTGCTGTAGGCGAATGCATTGTAATTTATAGCTTGGCCCAATTGCTATTAAAAAATGATGTAGCACTTGATGGTATAGCTTTCATCAAATCAAAAGTTGACTTTTAACAAACAGTCATGAAAATATCGATAGTAATGGCTGCTTTTAACGGTGAGAAATATTTGGCGGAGCAACTGAATTCTATACTCAGTCAAACATTAAAGCCAGATGAAATTATTGTTTGTGATGATTGCTCAACCGATGGAACTGCCGGTATTCTTGAACGCTACGCTCATAATGATCAGGTTAAATTTTTCGTCAATGATAATCGTTTAGGCTTGATTAATAACTTCAAAAATGCTGTCAGTAAGGCAAGGGCCGGAAATTATATTGCCCTGTCAGATCAGGATGATGTGTGGTTGCCGGAAAAACTTCAGAAATGTGCAGATGCATTAGTGAAAATCGAACAGAAAGATCAGCCTTGTATGGTACATTCCGATTTATGGTATGTAGACGCCGTAGGCGAAACTATAAGCACATCATTCAGGGCAGTTTTAGGACAACACAAATATGAGCAGAATTTGCAAACCCTGCTGTACGGCAATTTTGTAAACGGCTGTACAACCCTTTTTAATCCGTTTTCAAGAAAGGGCTTTTTGGCGATGCCTGACAAAATTAACCTGAATCACGATGGCTGGATGGCTCTGTGGGTGTTTACCTTCGGGCAAGCCGCCTATATTGATGAGCCGTTAGTGAGGTACCGAAAGCATGGTGGTAATGCAAGTATAGCTAATGAGAAGCCAGTCCATAATCGTTTTATTTCAACTTTAAACCAGGCATTCAATGCGTTTAAAAACAGTGATGAATTTTTGAACGCTCAGCTAAATACAGTACATCAATTTTACAGGTGTTATCAAAGTGAGATGGACGACGAGAAACGCCGGATATTTGAAAAATTTTTAAAATTAAAGAACGCCAGCTTCTTTGTTAAGAAGCTGGCATTTGCAAGAATAGTAAGAAAATATGCTCGCAAAAAATTGAAAAGCTAAATTTTTGCAGTATCGTTTTTTCTCAAAATAAGGATTATAACGGAAGCTATTGCAAAGCAAATCAATACGCCGCTAAGAATCGCAACCGAATATTTTAGCCGGTTCTTTTTAAGTGGGAGTTCAGGCTCGTCAACAATCTGTACGGTTGGCGTTTCTTGTGAAAGTATTGCTTTGCTGGCCTCAAGATTTTTAATCGTTTCCGAAAAAATCGTTGTCAATACAATTTTATCCCGTTCGCGCACCTCAATACCGGCGTTGGCCGAGGTGTAAGCCGGATTGAGGTTAAGCAAGCTTTGGTTAGCTGCAGATAGCGTATAAGTTTTTCGGTTAAGTAATGCTGCAATACTGTCGGCCCGGTGCTGTAGTCGGGCTACGTTATTGCGTATGCGCTGAGTTTTTGTCCTGATATAGAAATCCGTTGCCTGATTAAGCATCCGCTCGCAAAACAATAAGGATAGCTTTTCATCTTTCATGGTGGTTGTAATCTCAAAAAAGTCCAATTTTTTATCAGTTTTAGTGATGCCAAAATCTCCTTTTAAAATTAGCAATGTCATCTCATGAAGTAAGCTGTCTTGTATTCTACTATCGCCTTTGCCATTTAGCGGAAAACGGATAACCTTACCTGTGGTGCTGTATTTAATCCATTTTTTACTAAGATCGTTAACGGCAGCGTAGCGGTCTGCAAGTGTTTGGGTTTTGTCGTATGGGGTTAATAGCGTGGCTTTAATTAACCGGTGGCTTTTAACCAGTTCTTGCACATTGTCACCTGCTAAAACACCGTTAGATGCTCCTAAGCCATCCAGATTAAAACCAAACTGGCCGGCCAAAGCAGACAGGCCACCAGAACCAGCGGATTTTGATGCATCAATCACGAAACTCAATCTTGCTGTATAAGTTGGCTCTTTAAGTTTAGAGGCCAGAACACCCAGCAAAATTCCTGCTATTACAGCAATCGCAACTGTTTTTTTGAAGCTTAGTATATATATAAAATCAGCCCAGCGATCTTTTATAAGTTTATTCACCGAAAATTCCGGCTCGTAAGGATAAGGGATGTTATTTTCCGGTTGTTGCATAAATTATCTTCGCAAGATACTAACTAATCCAATCAGGGCGGTTATCGCTGTCGAAATTCCGGCAAGATCGCCGAAGTTGATTTTAAAGCGGTTATCCGGCGTTTTTTCCGGAACTATGATCTTACTACCTGGAAGTACTTTAGGATAGTTCCTGAAGAATAAAAAGCGTTTTACCGGTTGGTTCAAACCATTAGGGTATTTGATGTAGGCGCCGCGCAAACGTGCATTTTGTGTAACACCAGCTGCTGCATTGACGTAATATTTAAAACGATGCCCGTTAAAGCTGATATATTGCGGATTGTTAACTGCTCCCGAAACCTCTACGTACGATATTACGCGGGGAATGTAAACACTATCGCCCGGTAATAAAATCAAATCTCTTTTTTCTTCCGCTGTTGGGCGTGTAGCCGTTAAATCTAAATTTACCCGTACGCCTTTACGGTAAACCTGCGCATTTTCTAATGAGCCGTAAGGGGTAACTCCACCTGCACGTTTTAAAAATTCGAGCGCTGTTTCGTCACGTTTCTGTACGGCATAATCACCCGGAAATACCACTTCGCCTTTAACGCTTACATTACCTAACGAGCGGTAGTTAACCAGGCGTGGAACATAAATGTAATCCATAGGTTGCAACTCAATATCACGTTGCGCAGCTGTGGGGTTATCCATATCAACCACAAAAGTTTGTACTAATTGGTTAGCCACGCTGTCCGATTCGTTTTTAATAATCCTGGAAACTTCTACATGGTGGTCGGCTGCCTCATCATCAAACCCGCCCGACATTGCAATAGCGTCTGCCAGTTTCAGGCCTTTGCGGTAAGTAAATGTTGCGGGTTTGCGTACAAAGCCGTTTACCGTAATTTTTTGATTGGAGATGAATATGTTTTGATCCAGGATCACTACAGAGTCTTCGCGCAATAACGGAATATCATTACGCCCGTTAATAATATCTGCTGGCTTGAAAGATATAAAGTCACGTTGCAGATTAGGCAACGTCCGCTTAATATAGCCTCGTTCCATGTAGGCCTCAGGCTTTAACCCCTGTGCGTTTTTTAGCAGTTGCGATAAAGTAAAGCCTGCCGATAGTTCGTAGGTGCCCGGCCGGTAAACAGCTCCCTCTAAGGTAATGCGGTTAGTATAGCGGTTAGTAATGGCACCAATCTGAATCTGGTCGCCATTTCGTGGAATGTAGTTGCCGAATAAGTTGGCTGGCACATCTTTTACCTCGCGCTCCAGGGTGTTAATCTGGTCAACCTTAGCGGTACCTTTGTAAGCCACGTCGGTGTAGCCTCCGGCATAAGCAATCAGGTTTTCTAAGGTCTCATCGTTTTTAAGCTCATAGATGGCCGGACGTTTAACTTCGCCGGTAATGCTTACGCGTTTACGATAAACCGGAATGTGAATTACATCCTCGTCTTCAAGCCGGATATTACCGTCCAGCAATCCACGCTGCAAAAAGCTATAAAAGTCTATGGTTTTATAAACGCGGTTAGCTCTGATTAATTCAATGTAACGCAATGATCCATTGTTGGTTGGCCCGCCCGAATTGTACAAAGCATTATAAACGGTTGACAATGATGATAGGGTATAAGAGCCAGGCGTTTTAACTTCGCCGGTAATAGTAATGCGTATACTTCTGGTAGTGCCTAAGTTAACCGTTAGCTTGGTTTGCCCTGAGGCCATGGCTGGATAAATTTTTGTAAGCCGGCTGCGTATGATTGATGTGGCTTGCTCAATAGTAAACCCATTAACGTAAATTACACCTGCGTATGGAATTTGCAGGTTACCATCTGGCGATACCTTAGCACGTACGCTTGTTTCGTTTAGACCAGTTACTAAAACAATTACCTCATCACCGGGGCCAAGCACATATCCTTTGGGAGTTGCACCTGCAAAGTTAGGTTCAAATTTGATAGTGGTTTGATTAAAAAACTCGGTTCCGTAAACGGTAAGTTGTGGTGTTGGTTTTTCAGGCTGGCTGGATGCCAACTGAGGTTTGCTCACCGAATCAATCTTTGGCCTCGAAGAATCAACTTTTTGCGGTTCGGCCTTTGAGCTATTTTTAGCATCGGCTTTTTTGTTTAAACCCAAAAGCGTCACCCTGTTTTTCAAAGCTTCTACTTCAGACGCGGGCATCCCTCGCTGTTGTAAAATTTTGTAAGCGTCTTGCTCTGATATGCCGGCATCCTGCATTTTTTTCCAGGCTTGAATAATTTGTTCGTCACTTGCCTGGCTAATCTGCGCATTTTGTAAGTTGCCCATAGAAAAAGATTGCGCAGATGCCTGTTTAAACAAGATACAAGAGATAAAAAGAACAGTAAGTAAGCGAAAATAAATACGCATGTAGAGGTAGTTGTTAACTTAGCTTTGAATTACAAATATAAAAGATTAAATCGGTGTTAGTCTAACCAGATAGCATCACGCAGCCTTTACTGTTGATTGCTAACGCAGCAAGTCTGTTTACACGTTTAGCAAAAAGAAGTCACTCGAAACTTTTACAGTCCAGCTATTAAATTTCTCAAACCGCTGATATGACAACCATCATTAATCAACCGGGTAATATGGTTTTGTGCTTCAATGCCCATTTCAGTAACTTTTTGCGGATTGTCCAGTAACTGTTTTATTTTTTCGGCTAATTGTACGGCATTGCCCGGTTCAAACAGTAAGCCGGTCTGACCATCAATCACCATTTCCGGGATGGCTCCTATATTGGCGCCAATAACAGGTTTATTCAAAGCCATTGCTTCAACTACCGTGAAGCCAAGCACCTCATACCATTCTGATGCACATATGGCAAATTGGGAATCGGCAATAGCTTCAAGCGTTTCGGTTTTGTTGAGTTTGCCTAAAAAAGTAACGTTATCTAATTGATGTTGCTGTTGATAAGCCTTCAAACTGGCCTCTTGCGTACCCGAACCAATAATTTTGAGTTGCACATCAGGCATAAATTTCATCGCCTCCAATACGGTATGTGCTCCTTTAATTTTTTCGAGCCGACCCGTAAATACGATGTATTTCTCGGAAACAACTGCTTTTTTTGATTTTGCTTTTTCTATTTTCTGGTAATCATAACCATGATAGAGTTGCACCAGCTTTTCCGGAAAAAAGTTGAAGTCTTTAAATTTTTGATACAAAAACTTTGAGGGGCATACATAATAATCTACGTAAGCGTAGTAATTTAAAGCCCGGTGCGCGTAGTTTTCCAAGGCTGCCACCGTGCTGGCTAATAAAGACCCTTTTTTACACCGATGGGTAACGCAATTATAAAAGGCGCCGGCAAAGCATTTTTCACAAATCTGGCCATGGCTTATAAACGTGCTTTCGGGACAAATAGGGGTGTACTCGTGCAAAGTCCAGATGATAGGGATATTTCTTTCTTTCAGGGTTTTGAGTATAGCTGGAGTGATGTAGTGATGAATGACGTTGATATGTGCAAAATCAATGTTAGTTGTTGTAAGTAAAGCCTCTAGTTTTTTTTGTGCTTCAACCGAGTAGATACTTTTGCTTACCACTTTTATACCGGCACGCAAACTGCGTTTGTTCAGTTTTTTGTAGTCAATATTCTCAATAAAATACTCCGAATAGTTTGAAGCGTAGTTGCGCTCATCTTTCATCGAAAATGGTACAACCTGATGACCAAGCCCGCTGTATAGTTGGGAAACATGCTCCACATAAGTCCAGTCGCCGCCACTCGGATACCAGGTCCAGTTTACCACTAAAATATTCATTGATAGATGATGTTTTAAATCAACAGCCTATTTTATTACTATTGAACCGGCTAATTTACTGCAAACAAATGTTTGTTTATGATGTATTTTATTCGGAATAAGCTTACTTGCTGTATTGTGTTAGTTTAAGATGTAAAACTTTATGTCAAAATTAGTCTGTATTTAAGGCTGATATAAAACATGTTAACTTTGCATACGTTAAATGTTTTGTGTTAACTCACGAAAAAATTAACTTTGGGTCGAAGGTCGGCTTTGAGGTCGATGAGCATTTACTGATACATTCGGCAGCCATACATTCTGTTTATTAATATGGCTAATACGTCTACATGAAAAAAAGAATCTACATTGCTGGTGCGGGCGGAATGCTTGGAGAAGCGTTTTACCGCATATTTAAACACGATTATACTATTAAATGCACTGACAAGGATGTAAATGAGAGCTGGTTAGATTTTCTTGATTTTCGCGACTTTGATAACTATAAAAAGCAGGTAGAAGAATTTAAACCCGATTATCTATTTCATTTAGGTGCTCATACTGATCTTGAATATTGTGAGAAAAATCTCGACGATACCTATCTTACTAACACTACATCGGTAGAGAATGCAGTTCTGATAGCCAACGAACTCAATATCCCGCTATTATACATCAGCACCGCCGGTATTTTTGACGGCAAAAAGGATTTTTATGATGACTGGGACGAACCTAATCCGCTCGGTCATTATGCACGATCTAAATACATGGGCGAGCGTTACGTGCGCGACAATTGCAAGCGCTTTATTGTTTGCCGTGCCGGTTGGATGATGGGAGGAGGGCCACGCAAAGACAAAAAGTTCATTAACAAAATCATCAAGCAACTGGCCAGCGGCAAGCGCGATTTACATATTGTAAATGATAAGGATGGTACACCTACCTTTACCGTTGATTTTGCAAAAAATGTTAAGCTCCTTTTGGAAAAACAATATTGGGGCCTTTACAACATGGTTTGCAACGGTGAAACCAGCCGGTTGGAAGTCGCCCAGGAGTTAATTAAAATATTAGGTCTGGAAGAAGAAGTCACTTTTCATGAGGTTTCGTCCGGATACTTTGAAGATACCTACTTTGCCCCCCGGCCACCTTCAGAGCGTTTAATTAACAAAAAGCTCGAATTAAGAAATATTAACATCATGCGCGAGTGGAAGATTGCCTTACGTGAATATGTTGATGACTATTACGCAGATTACTTAGAAAAGACTTTATTTGCAGTTAAAAACGACAATATTGGCGTATTGTAATTTTTAGCTCTTGTATGCGTATTGCTGCTTTTGGTTTCAGGT
The DNA here is from genome assembly GCA_913777515.1 of uncultured Mucilaginibacter sp. Classification (GTDB taxonomy): domain Bacteria; phylum Bacteroidota; class Bacteroidia; order Sphingobacteriales; family Sphingobacteriaceae; genus Mucilaginibacter. The sequence continues at coordinate 50,976 of CAJYSL010000266.1, read as the reverse complement.
CTATCCCCCCGGCAAAGGGTGCGGCGGGGGCCGACAAATTTGCCCTTGAATTATTTCCGCGATTGGTAAAACGTGGTCATCAGGTAACGGCTTACAACAGACGTTATGCTGATAACTTTGTTGATGTGACTGAATACCAGGGGGTTAAAATCAAAACTTTTAAAACTTTTAAAGTTAAAGGTTTTGATACTTTATGGCACTCGTTCCGGTGTACGTTAGACATCATCTTTAATAATACTGCTGATGTAGTGCACATACAAAACGGTGGCAACAGTATCTGGGCGCTGCCTTTACGGTTGTTTGGCAAAAAGGTATTCATTAGCCAGGATGGGGTGGATTGGAAACGCGATAAATGGCCCTGGTACGGTAAATTGTTTCTTAAAATATCATCTTACATAACCGCTTATTTACCTAACGAAGTTATTTTCGATAATGTAATCGCTAAGAAGTTATTTGAAGATAAATTCAATAAGCCGTATAAATTTATTCCTTTCGGCAGCGAGGTTGGACCGGTAAATCCGAATAGCGATATTTTAAACCGGTTACAGCTTACCCAAGGTGATTACTACCTGTTTGTAGGACGATTTATTCCCGACAAAGGATTACATTATCTTATCCCGGCCTTTAAACAATCAAAATCAAAGCGTAAACTGGTTTTAATTGGCGGTTCGCCCAATCCATCAGATTACGAAAGCAAAATACTGGCTATGGCCAATGAGCAGGTTATTTTTCCGGGATATGTTTACGGTGATGATGTAAACGTACTGATGCTCAATTCGTATTGCTACATCCAGCCATCAGACGTCGAAGGTTTGTCGCCGGTGGTGCTTACCGTGATGGGGCTCAATGTACCTTTGATTGTGAGTAATATTGAAGAAAACGAATATGCGGTATTAGATACCGCCCGCAAGTTTGAAAAAGGCAACATCAATTCCCTCACCAGCGAAATTAATTTTGCGGAAGACAATCATCAAATAATGCTCGAATTAGCAGCTAAAGCGCAACAGCGTGCGTTAAGTGTGTTTAATTGGGAAAAGGTAGCTGATGAGCATGTGGAGGTGTTTAATAATAACTATTAGTTTCTCGCCGCAGCCAGTTTAAAGATTGCAACCAGTTCTTCAGCGGTTTTTTGCCACGAGAAATGCTTTAAACGTGCGTTTCCTTGAGTAATCATTTGTCGGCGTAAATTGGCATCTTCCAACAGCGTTATCAATTTCTCAACGAGGTCAGTATAACTAAACGGGTCAAAAAGCATAACAGCATCGCCACCAACCTCGGGCAAACTGGTATTGTTGGCCGCCAGTACCGGAACCTGATTTTTGAACGCCTCGAGTATAGGTATACCGAAACCTTCATTCAACGACGGAAATACGTAAAGCAAAGCATTTTGATATAGTTGCGCCAAGTCATCATCGCTTACATAGCCGGTTAAAATAATCTCATTTTTATAAGGCGACTGGTTGATGGCATTGGTCACCATTAAATAGTCACTATCACTTTTGTCGGCTGGCAGTTGCCCCGCCAAAACCAGTTTAAGCGCAGGGTATTTGCTGGTCGCTTTTATCTTGTTAAAAGCTGCTATCAAAAGTGGGATGTTTTTTCGTTTAAACATTGCCCCGGTATTAAAAAGATATTGATGCTTTTCAATTGAATATTTGAGCAGCGTAGTTTGCTCGTTTGATAATTTGGTTTGTGCGACAGAAAATGATTTTGGTCCCTCATACACAACCTTCAATTTTTCTTCGGATAGGGTAGTGTAATGGGCAATTTGCTTTTTGGCGTAATGCGTAGGGGTGATAACAAACGGCGAAGATTGGGCCGCAGGTAATGCTGTTTTTTTGTACAGCCACAACCATAACTTTCCATAATTGTCAGGCATTTCAAAAAAGAAAGCATCATGAAAAACTGGGATGGTTTTATAGCCGAGCTTTGTAAGCGGTACGAAGTTGTCGGTGCAGAAGACAATATCGCATTTACCCAGCCATGCTTTAATAGGTAGTGAAACCTGTTTCCATAGCTGATAATTGAGATGCTCAACCCACTTTAATAATTTGTTGGTGCCAGAGTATGCCGACAAAGCAGAGTCTAAAAATTTAAATTTAACGTCGGGTAGGGGCAGTGCTTTAAATGCTTTACAGAGTTCCTCTAAATAGGTTTTAGTCCCGGTTTTGGCTACCCGGAGATCGCGTATATCCACCCCAATAATTAAGCGCTTTGCCATCACCGTTTTCTAACCTTCCCTGCTTTTAATTACTCGTGCCGGTACGCCTGCCACTACCGAATTGGCTGGTACCGATTTGGTGACCACACTGCCGGCTGCAATAATGCAGCCGACGCCAATTTCTACACCGGCTAATATCGTTGCGCCGGCACCAATCCAGCAGTCATCGCCGATTGTTACAGCCTGGCGGGTAACGCCTTGTTCTTTGACAGGAATACCCGGCTGATTAAAATTGTGATTTTCGGAGAATATCTGAACGTTGGGCCCCATAATTACGTCGTTGCCGATAGTGATGCCACCCTGACCGCCCAGATAGGCCCGGGCGTTAATGCCTGTACGGTGCCCAATAGTAATACCCGTGCCTTTGTGCGAGATGATACCGGTACAAAAAATAATGGAATCGCGAGCAATCGAAACATGGTCGCCTATTTTAATGCCCTGTTCTGATAGGGCATTAAGGCTGACATTGTCTTCAAGGATGAAATTTTTGCCGACACTTAACTGGTAAGCATGCCGCACTTTGGTATTGCTTCCTAAAAATACAAGGCCGGACGAGCTTTTCAGAAACGGTTTTAAGAATAAGCCTCTAAACGCTTGCGTAAAACGCACGATAGTAATGCACGCCAAATCACGAACAGAATAGGCATTTTCCCATTTGTAATTCGGGTCGTTTTTTAGTTTCCGTATTAGCTTTTCAATTAGCATGGGCTGGTTTTAAAGAGCAAACTAACAGAACATTATTCATTTTTTATTAAAAAATTGACGTATTTGCAATGATTGAGTGATACATCAGCGCCATCAAAGCTTAAAGATACTGTTGGCTACTGGTGTAAATTATCCTTTGACCAAATCAGCTTTTTAGAAGTGAAAAGGCCTTCTTTTAAACCTTTAAGCAGAAAAGAGGCCTTCTGTTTACGGCGGCGAAAGATGAAATAAATCAATAAAGCACCATAATATAGCCCGTTATATAATAAGTTTACCGGAAACAAAGCTGACGAACCGTACTGCCTGATAAACCATAAATGGTTCCGGCTGATGTAGTAGTGTATGACGGGGCTTAATTGTCCTTCCTTTTTGGGTGCAGATACCTTTGCTGATATGCCGGCCTCATGGTACATTTTGCACGATGGTAAATAATGCAGGATATATCCGGCTTTACGAAGCCTAAAAGATAAGTCCACATCCTCATAGTACAAAAAGAACAGTTTGTTAAACAGTCCGCTTTTAGCTAAAGCTTCATTTTTGATCATCATGCAGCAACCTGTAACCCATTCTGCTTCAGTGAAAGTCGGAGTATTTGATTCACCGGGTGTGGAAGTGTCAGAAACGGTAGTACCCAGCAGTTTATTAAAGCGGCTTTCGCCATTCCAAATTTTTGTGGGTTGGTGCATCCAGTATATTGCAGGCTGAACTGCGGCTACCTTTGGATGTTCATTCAAATGGTCGCTTAATTTTTGTACAATATCCTCATCTACCAATGTATCCGTGTTCATCAAGAGTGAATATGGATATCCTTGCGTCATAATATACAGTAGGGCACGATTGTTTCCCTCAGCAAATCCTAAATTTTGTTGATTGTCAATGTAAATTAAATCCGGAAACTGATTTTTTAAGGTAGCCAGTGAACCATCTGTAGACCCGTTGTCGGCAACAATAATATCATAAAGCGCGGTGTCGCAATAACGCAGAACCGACTTTATACAGTCGGCTGTATGTTGGGGAGTGTTCCAGTTTAATAAAATAAGGGCAACCGGTTTGGGCATTTCAACCGAAAATTAATGAAATTTTGGATAGCATCGTAGCTGGCAAAACTAAGCTTAGCCAGCTACCGGGTTATAAAAATAGGGTTAGTGTGTTTTAAAAGCGGCCAAGTCCTGATACAGGTTACGGAACGAGCTGCGCAAGCCAATGGTAACCATTTTGGTATTATCGGTAAAGTTGCTGTTGCTTTCGTGCCGGTACATGCCGCCTAATTCTATCCGCAGGTTATATTTAGGATTGAGTAAGTAGGCGATTTTTGCCTCGCTGTAATATAAATTAGTACGCAAACCCTGACCTATATAGTTGCCATTAGTGGCATAGGCATTATTAAACAAATTAGGGTCGAATACGCCGGTATAACGCGCCTGCGTGCGGTAGTCTAAAAATACATTCTTTCCCCAGTTTTGTCCGTTAACATCCAAGCCGTACTGGCCGTAATTAAATTGCCCCGAAAAATCGAAGCGTTTGTAGCTGTAGTTTAAAATGCCAACCACCTCTTTAAAATTAGCTCCCCAGGGATGCGCCAGTGGCTCGTTTTGCTGGGCATAATTTAATATGCTTGATGTTTGGCTGTAAGTATACGGCCTTGCACTATTGTATTCGAGTAAATAATTAAGGCGTTTCACATTAAACAAGTCAGCCCCTCTGATACCCAACTGCCAGGCGCTCTTGTTGCGCGAACTGCCTTTGCCCGAAAAAAAGTTTTTAGCCTCAAACTCGTCCAACGCAAACTGCCCGTAAGCTGTTAAGTGGTCGGTAATTTTGTATTTACTGTTAAAACCAATCAACGCATTATCCGGCGAGCCGTTGCTGGCCTCGAGCGGGCGTAAAAAAATGATAGGGTTGCCGTAGGTAAAGTCAAAACCGCGCTTATAGCCTTTATCGTCAGCATCAGCCCAGATGATGGCATCAAAAAAGCCCAACGAAAAGCGGTTGGTTACACTCCAGTCCAGGTAATGAAACACGCCCCACTTTTTCCGGTTACCCGACTCAATACTAAATTTAGGTGCCGACGGGTCTTGCATGTAGCTCCACATCACCATGTAGTTAACGTTGCCCAAACTGGCAGTTAGCTTTAAAAAGCTGTAAGGTGAGGTAAAATCTGACAGGAGCATCGAGCGGTAACCATCGCCAATAAAGTTTTTGTCGTACCCGGCAGCCACATTCAAATACTTGTTAGGCGTGTACGAAAGCAAAGCCGTTGCGTACGACCAGTCTTTGGTACGGCCATACTGCAGATTGGCCACGTTGCGGTCATAAGCCTGACCCGGAACCATGCCGGTTTGATTAATGTAGGTGTTTAAGTAATCCGGAAAGGCGGCCTGATTTTCGAAACCGCTGGTATAAAAATAAAATTTCTTGCCTACCGTACCACCTAACTGGAAGCCACGGGTATTAATCCAGGTAGTGCGCGAGTTGCTAAAATCGCGTCCAATTACCAGGTCGGGCAGGTAATCGGCAAAAAAAGTATAGTCCGAATGTTTAATGTCTATCAGGTGTTCGTTAAATAATTTACGGTGTACCCAGCTATGATGCCCTGTAGTATCGGTATACTGGTACATCAATTTATCGTATTTAGGAAACAGCGTGCTGTCGTCCATACGGTAAGGCTTGATAGAGGAGTGAAAACGATTGCGGGTAGAATAAACAGAATCGTTTAACTTTTGATAAAGCTGGTAGCTGTAAGGTGGTGGCTGCACTTGTGCCCGGGCATTAAAACCCGAAAATGTTACAATGGCAAGCGCAGTTAAAAGTAATAGGCGGTATGACGCGGGTAAGTATCCTTTCATAGGTAAGTTGAACGGCCAAAGATATACAAAGCCGATTGAATCTTGTTGATGACGAGTGAACAGATAACAAAGCTGACTGCAACATGTTTTACGGCGGCAGTTTTAACCATTGAGCAAGGTTAAATAAGCACAACTTTACATGAGTTTTAATCGTAAAATGCCTATAAAATTATTTTAATTATAAATAATAAGATTTTATTTTTACTGCGCTAAATTTTTCATATTATTAATTAAGGTTGTAAAATATTTCTGATAGTTAAAAAAGTGTAAACAGCGATGTTATTTTTTAATATTAAAATCCAAATATAACTACTAATTTAGCACACCACTTTACCAGCCTAAGCTGGCTTTGCACATAAGTTTGATATGAGTCACAGATATGCTACCTTCATAAAAGCAATTAACCTTTCGGCTGATTATATAATTTTGAACGTGAGCATGATTATAGCTTATCTCATCGTAGATAAGTCATACATTGCATGGATTGCCAACAAAAATTATCTACCCATCGTTTTGGTTTTTAATCTCATCTGGCTGTTGTCGGCCAATGTAACCCGTTTGTACGAGCACGTATTGAACAAGGATTCGATTAAAACTTACCGGGGTGTTTTTAAAACATACCTGCTTTTTGTAAGCTTAATTTGTTTTACCGTATTAATCATTATAGGTACTAAAGCCTATTTTATCACCCGCCAGTACTTGTTTTATGCACTGGCGTTGTTCGGCTTTTTATTAGGAACCTGGAAGCTGATATTTTTGGCCATTCGCCGCAGCGACCGGGCTTTGCTTACCGATTTTAGGCAGGCAGTTATTGTGGGCGGCGGTCGCATAGGCAAAGACCTGTATAACTTTGTCACGCAAAACCCGGAAAGGGGATACCTGATTAAGGGCATATTTGACGATACCTCTGCGGGCGTTGAGCAAAGCCTATACTTGGGTGGTGTTAACCAGTGTATCTCCTACGTTAAAGAAAACCGCATCGACGAGATTTTTTGTACGCTGCCTAATACCGAAGCCGAGAAAATAGAGCGCCTGATGTTGGATGCCGATAAAAACTTGATTCGCTTTAAGCTGATTCCGGAGTTTTATTATACCCACAAGCCTACGTTTGTTCAAAACTTTGGCCACATACCGGTAATTTCTATCAGGCCTGAGCCTTTGGAGAATATGCTAAACCGGTTTATCAAACGGGTGTTCGATATTGGGTTTTCTCTGTTTGTTATCCTGTTTGTATTTAGCTGGTTATTCCCGATACTGGCTATCCTGATTAAAACCAGCTCTCCGGGACCCATATTTTTCGTACAAACACGGTCTGGCCGCGATAATGAACCTTTCAAATGCTACAAGTTCCGTAGTATGCGAGTTAACAGCGATTCCGATAGTAAGCAGGCTACCAAGGATGATGTGCGTAAAACCAAGGTTGGTGCCTTTTTACGCCGGACTAACCTGGATGAGTTACCGCAGTTTTTTAACGTAATTTTAGGCAACATGACTATTGTAGGTCCGCGCCCGCACATGTTAAAGCATACCGAAGAGTATTCTAAGCTGATTGACCAGTTTATGGTGCGCCACTTTTTAAAGCCGGGAATCACCGGTTGGGCTCAGGTAAACGGTTTGCGCGGCGAAACTAAAACTACTGAGGATATGCTGCAAAGGGTAGAGGCCGACGTATGGTACCTGGAAAACTGGTCGTTTTTACTCGACCTGAAAATTATATTCCTGACTTTTTACGGTACGTTTAAAGGAGATAAAAACGCATTTTAAGCAGCGTTTGCATTTTAATCGATTTAAATACAGGGAGTTCCGGTCAAATCAATATTTTAGTTTTAAAATAAAGCAGATAACACTATATTTGCCCACTCAAAATCCTAATGCGGAAGTGGCGTAATTGGTAGCCGCACCAGACTTAGGATCTGGCGCCGCGAGGCGTGGGGGTTCGAGTCCCTTCTTCCGCACAAATGTCAAAAGGGGCCCCAAAGGCCCCTTTTTTGCAAAAGGGACACAACGGGGACACACTTTTACTTAAAGCTGCCAGGAAGATGAGGCCACCATCTGAGCCCGAAATAAACAGGGACAATCCAAACAAGTATTTTATTTACTGGAATCATGATGTACCAATGCTGCTTTGGGATTACTATCCGCGTAAACGAGTACGCATTAAAAAGTACGACGATATTAATCGCTATTCAGGACAAGAAAGAGAAGATTACGCGGAAGAGAGACGTGCAGTGTGGGCATTTGCGCTTAGCAAGCTAAATTATAATCCCTTTGAAGAACTTCTTGCATCGTTAGACGAGGCCACCGAGCGCAAGCAAGTGTCCGTTGCGAAGATTGAGGCGAAAGCTGAAAAGGCAAAGGCGACTAAAAGTCTTAGTCCGGAAGAGCGTCGTAAGCTTATGCCAATTAAAGACGCGCTCGAGAACTTTATCAAAAGCAGGCACGCCCGTAAGTTGGCCAAAGCCTCACTGGATGCTTACCAGGGATTGGTTGATTGGTTTTATGAAGGTCTCCAGGCTAACGATTATGCAGATATTAAAGTCGGGGAGCTGAAGCACATTCATGTTACCTCAGCCATGGACTACATCGCAGAAGAACGTGAGTGGTCGGCAACCACGATTAACAAAGGGTATGATTTTCTAACCTCGCTTTTTAACTGGCTTGAGTCGGAAGAGTACATTGTTAAGAATCCGTCAAAGGGTAAGTTTATCAAGCTGCCGACTCATAAAACAAAACACACCTGGTACGACCGCGATATTAAGGAGAAAGTAAAGCAAGCGGTACTGGCTGCCGGTGATGATAAAGTTTACCGGGCAATGCAGTTTACCTACTGGCTAATGATACGCAGTAAGAAAGAATTGCGGATGCTCAAGGTAGGGGATATAGACCAACGGTTGAAGCGCGTTCGCTTTACGGCTGAACTGGCTAAAAACAATAATGAAGAGTACCGCGATTACGTCGCCGAATTTCAACAAGTGGTTGACGAAATGAAACTATCTGAGTACCCTGCACATTACTTTGTTTTTGGCAGCAAAGACGGAACCCCCGGCGATAAGATGTGCAGCCATAACTTTTTTAGTAAGCGCTTTAAGGTCATCAAAGACCGTATTGAATTAAGTATGGATTACACTATCTACGGTTTTAAGCATACGCGCATTGTACACGAAATGATGAAGGGTACCGACGGTTATCTGATTTCCCACATGGCCCGGCACATAGACCGTAAATCAACAGAGGATTATAAAAGGGACTACGATATTACATTAGTGAATGTTTACGCACCAGAAGATTTAACTTTTTAAGGTTTTAATAAATGGCTTCTTTCAATTGAGGTACTTCGAAACGCTTGCATAATTTAATATATGTATGTTGCTCACCGCCTGAAAAAATATGTTCAACATCGTAAACAACAAATCCAGTTGCTATATCCTGGACAATGAAGCCCCAATAAAAAGAATCGCCTTGTGTAATGGTATGTGTCCCCCAAATTACGAATTCTCTAGGGTAGCAATTAGTCTTACTATTGATTTGCAGAATAAATCGATGCCCTTGACCTTTAAACACGAGCGGATTGGTTTCATTAAGCTCGACTATATCTCGATGAATTATGACAAGCCAGTCCGCAACTTTACTCAGTGATACACCAACAGCAGACGCTATGTTTTTCAATTTGAAGTCTTCTCTTTCTATTGCAATGCCAGAGGCTTCCTGCTCGGCGATCTTTTGAATGTATGCCAATAGACTTTCATAAGGCTTGTTTTTATCGTAAAGTAGATTTAGCCATCGATATTCCACAGTGAGCGCTGTTAATAAATCTCGAGATTTGGGTTTAAATTTTTCCATGTTTTCAAACAACGTTCTTAAATTTATAGCATATTTTGTACCTTACTTAGAAAAATGAAAACCTTATTAGCTCTTTTACTTCTAACTCCACTGTTCGGCTTTGCTCAAAAAGTACAGTTACCTTTAAAAGATAGTGTTATTGTGTTTGAAGAGATTGTAGTTTTAAAGGACAGTTCAGTAAAAGCAGATAAGATATTTTCAGCTGCTCAAACTTGGTTTACCAACACTTTTAAAAATGCCAAATCAGTATTGCAAGTAAATGACCCAGGGCAATTCAAATTAATAGGTAAAGGCACCCAAGTCATTACTGCCCCGACTGCTCGAATCGCTGGAACCAAATTAAACTACAGTATCTCAATAGATGCTAAGGATGGCAGATATCGTTACCGCATTTACAACTTTATTTACAACAATGGCACTTATGAGAATGAGATGTCACCTGCCTATAGCAACTACCTTCACGACCAATATAAAAAGGAGCCCTTAGAATCACAAAGAGTAGCAGAAGGAAGAATAAACGCTTTATACAATTTGATCAATTCTTTGGGCAAGTACTTAGGCACGAGTCTTAAAAAAAGCATTGATGCCAGTTTAGGGGACACTTTTTAATAAAAAAGCCCGGCTAAATGCCGGGCTGTATGACTACCATATATTTTGCTCCCACTCTTCATAGGTTCTCGGGCCGTCATTGCGCATTGCGATTAGCAACGCTATATATTTGGCTTTGATAAACCTTTTAATGCTTGCTTTCATAACTTTTACCCGGCTATAGCTATAGGGATGATTGTTTTAGCCCACTGCTCATTGACAAGCGTATAGCCTGGCTTATAGAAGTGTAGGTTATCCGGCTTCATGTGTTGCGGATATTGGGCAAGTAATTCTATAGGCCTGAAAGTACCCACTGTAATATTGCTTAACGTTGGTATCTGCGCATTAAATTGGGCAACCAGGTTATTGTTTATTGGTGAAAATACACCCTGAACTACCAACCCTTTTAAGGTCAGCTTACTGCGCAACTCGTCAATGATAGCCTGCATTTTGGTTTTATAAACCGCCGGGGTTATCGGGTCAAGTTCAACGTTATTGGTACCCAAGTTGAGGTTAATAATATCATAACCATTGGTTTGTGCGGAAGCAATAGCGGCATTTAACAAATCTGTATTAGGTGCCCAGGTATTTACTCCTGAACCGCCCACCGCTCTGTTTTCAACTCTGATAGTAGCATTTGGTAACGCTGCTTTCAAGATTTTAAACAAGGTATCACCCGCAAAGGCAGAATTACTATCACCAATAATCATGACTGATACGCTGCCCGTAAAAGCCGTATTAACCGCCGGTGCATCATGTGGCATCAAGTCGGTCAACGCCCACTTACAACCGTAAAGGCCGGGCACCTGAACATCACCGACAAGCTGCATAACGTTCACGCCATAGTTTACTTTAGCCTCAGAACAATAAACAGTATCAACGGTAGTACGGCCGGATAATGAATGGTACAGCTTCAACAGCGCACCTTCCGCTTTTACAATGTTTGCTGGTGAATTTGGGTCAAAAACATACGTATCGCCACCGTACCAGGTTAAGTTATCGCCTTTCGTATCTTCACCGCTGCTTGGTGAATGTGACAGCTTATAAACCATGTCGGTAGCCTGCTGCAAGTCGCTCGGGCCGCCGTATTCGTTATCTAAGTTTTGACGTAAGGTAGTTATGTTCTTACCTGAACCCTGCCAATTCTGCTGCACGTTGCCTGCCATGATGTAAACACCGTCTTTCGGCGAATTGGTAATTACTATAGCCTCGTTCTTATTGGCGTTGGTAAACTTGGCGGGGTCGTTCTGGTCATAGTATACCCCATTTTGACCCTCTACGGTTCTAAGCTTACCGGTAATAAAGGTTGCTGCAGTCTCGGGGCTTTCCGGCTCTTCACCTCCACCATTATCGCCGCCGCCGGTGTCCGGCTGACTGATTGCAACAGTTACGGTATTAGATTTTAAAGTTTGGTCATAGTCATCAGATACGATGCAATAATAATCGCCGCTGTCAGTTAACGCCGCTGCCTGCACCTCGTAAATGCCAGTTGTATTTTGGCCTATGAGCTGGCTGCCCTTGTAGAACTTAAACAGCGTACCGTTAGGCGCAACTACTTTTATCTGCAAACTGTCGCCCACCTCGCCGGTAAACGGTTGCGGCTGTACGGTTATTTTTAATTCGGGGTTGGTAATCAACACGGTAACCGTGTCGGATTTAATAGTTTTGCCTGCTGCATCCGCAACAATGCAATAGTATTGCCCGGCATCCTGTAAGGCCGATTGCATTACGATATAATCGCCCGTAGGGTTTTGACCTACTAACAAGTCATTGCCGCCGGTAACCACCTTATAGAAGCTAAATAGTACAGCAACCGGGGCACCTACGCTGATAGTTAGCTGCTGCCCGGCAATCCCGCTAAAATTAACTGGCTGCGTCTTAATGCTTAATCCAGGCATCCGTTGATTGGTTGCCTGAATTAAAAGAGGGATGAATAATTTATTACCCATGTATTTAATTTTTTAGGTTAGATTATGGGTTAACTATTTCCCAGGTTGCCCCGTACAGGTCGCCAGGTAAAGCCGGGCTGCCTTGATAGCTTTCAAGCTGCATAACATTGATACCGTAGGTACTTACAGCCTGTGTACATCTGTACAGGTCTTCACGCTTACGGCCAGACAGCGAGTAACCTACTTTAACTAAAGCGTTAAGTGCTTTGGTTAAGTTTACAGGTGATTGTTTGTCATAGAAATAATTACCATCCGGCCCGTAGGTACAAAGGTTTTTACCACTGAAATCGTTACCACTGCTCGACGAGCGCACTAACTTATAGGCCATACCGGTAACAACTTGTCCAGCACCCGGCCCCGAATCATTCCCGGCAATACCTTTGGCTGCCTGAAAAATATTTTTACCTGTTGACTGCCAATTTTCCTGTACGTCTTTAGTGTTAAACACTCCCGGATTCGGGCCGCTCGTAACCACAATAATACCCAACTCGTCACTCTCTTTAATTTTATCCGGAGTGGTTTCGTCATGGTAATAATCGCGCGCCGTATCGTTTAATGTTTTAAGCGTACCTGTGATGAAATAAGCAGGCAGGTTAATTGCAACTGTATTAGTTAATGAAGCAGAAGCCGGCTTACCCAGCCTTGCTTTTTCACGGGCCTCAAAACCGCCAGCTGGGATATTTTCGGTCAATGTCGCTTTGCTTTCTGAAGTATCAACCCACGCGCCGCCGTTTATCCTGTATTCCTGAGTAGGGGTATCCAGCGCGTCAACTGATTCCGTCCAGGTTATTTGGTATTTGTTCGCGTCAGCCACCAGATTGGTAGGGGCGGCAATTAAAGAGCCTGTAAACGCTTCATTATTGGTTGCGAAAGGCGATGCGTAATGCGTTTTCGTTTCAGTATAAGCTATACCTGCTTTACCTACTGGTAAGTTAACGTCACCCACCAATAGTTTAACTACTTGGATGCCGTTTACAGTGACTAAGGTAAGCGCGGCCAAGGTCGGCTCGTCCACTGATACGTCTAACGTTCCTTTGTAGTTAGATAAAGTCGTGCCCGCTATAAGTTGGGTATACAAAAAGCTTTGCACTGTTACATCGTCCACGGTCACTACCGGGGGCGTGGCTGTTTGCTTTTCAGGCGTAACGGTTACAATATCGCTTTCGGCAGTAAACACTTTCTTTTGAAGCTCGGTAACTGCTGGGGTGATTACAGTTATACCGTCAGGGCCTAAAACGGCCGGTGTAACGATTACAGGAACCTTAAACGAGTTGGTGCCTACAAACTGATATTTTGCTGTATCAATCGATACGCCTTTAAACTTGCTCCCAGTTGCTACCTGGGTAGTCCTTACGCCGTTGACAACCAAAAAGCAAGCCACGCTCGGCGGCGGGGTGCCTCCAAATTCGGCGGTTAACTCAAACTCATTACCAGCCGGTAAGGTGATGGACTGGGGTTGCGTTTTTACATACACGGCCTCAGCTTCACCCGGTTTTATGAACTTAGCAGCCGAACGGGTTTCGCCATACTCGTTTTTACCTATGACCTCATAGCCCCCGGCGGTATCTTCGGTCACCTTAACTAAGTAAGCGGCTCCAGTAGCGTCTAATACTGGTTTACCGTTGCGCTCAATGTAATATTCATCAGCACCGGCAAACTTTGCCCACACCTCAGCATACTCGCCCTCTAATACGGTCTGGCTACCGCTTTCATCCAACAGAACAGGCTTACCGGCTTCGGCTGATGCATCGGTGTGTATATCCAAAACGCCGCCAATATATTGGGCTAAAACCATAGTGTTACCCGTGCGGTTTATCTGGATTGGCACGCCGTCAATGGTAATTTTCTTACCGCCACTTTGTGGCTGTCTTACATGGATTTGAAAATACAAGCCCTCGCCCGCGCCTTTGGTGACGATATGTGCAAGGTCTGCGGTAAGGTCAAGATATACTCGGGGTTGAGCAATAACATTCCAGGTTAATGATGTCAAAACCTCATAAGGTATTGCTTCCCGGCCTTGTTCCATCTGATTAAACAGCTCGCTTGCCTGAATTGTTCGCCCTTGGTTGCCGTCGGGCGTTGGGCTTTGTGACTGGTCAACTACGACTAACAGTAAGTCAGGACGGTTGAAATTCCCGGTTAATGGGGCTTTGTCTTCTATGTTCATGTTAAACTGTGATTATTAAGTTATTAATGGATAGTGGCGCGTTGCCAATGAAAATAGCCCCGGCAGGGTAAACGGGTTCGGGCCTGCCTTTTATCATATTTACCAGGTCGGTAACGAACTTATCAACCTGTGATTTACTATAGCCTTCGCCAACTACTTTTTCAAATACTACGTTACCTGTATTGGGTTGGCAATCACCGCAACCATTAAGTGTAAGCTGCAGTAGGTATTTCTTGACAAACTCAATCATCTGGTTTGCAGTAGAGAAGTCCATGCCGGTGTTACCGTTCGTGATTTTATCGAAGGGCGTTTCGTCAACTACGTAAACTCCACCCGTATCTGTGATAGATAGGTAGGTGCCTTTGTCCAGAATATTTATCTGAATTTGGTCGAGAGCAATGAATATTTCAGCAACCTTCGGCGCTTTCACTAACAAATAGGCCCCTGATAAATCGGGCGCTTTATTTTCATCCGTAACGGTTAAAACGGTATTCATGATTTATTTGATTATGATAATAACCTTGGGTCGTAAATTACCGGGGCTGATGCGAGGGCCTCTTGTATGCTTAAATCTGCACCTTGTGCCTTAGCAACCAGTACAGCAGCCTTTGCGTTTATAGCGGTTAGTACGACGGCTTTAGCATCAGCGTCGGCCGTTTCTAATGAGTCAAGTACGACTTCTGCCCATCCCATTAGTGTAATAAATTTTGCAAGGGCTATTCTAAAAGCAAGCAAGGCGGTGTCATCCAGTGGGGTAGGTGTGGCTGCTACAACCGCGTCCAACAGCTTACTATCAGCCACTTGTTTTATCTGGTTGGCAACTAACATGCCTTCACCCAAAGCGACTTTAATTTTAGCAGCTGCTTTAGTAAGCCATGCCCATATTTTCTTAAAGTATTGTTTCATAATTGAGTGTTTAAATCTTTATCTGATGCTGGTTGGATGATGGTAGTTTGCGGGTTATCGCCGGTTTGTGCCACGGTAGGCACCTTTTTAACAGGTATGTTACCACCTAATAAGAAGGTTATTGCCGCTGCAACTATACTTCCTTGAAAGAACCCCTGACAGTTATCCGCAAAGCGTTCTGAACCTTTAGGCACCGGTACAAAGCAAAGGGCAATCAAAAAAGTCAACCCGACAGCCACACATCCCACGCAAAACCAAAAAAGTTTATTGAAGTGAGTATTATCCTTTTCCATTGTTCAAAATTTCCTCGATTTCCTTCTTACTGTCAGGGTCAACGTATTTATTAATGCTTAGAAGTACTACTGCAAGCTTCCGGCATGATTCGGGTGTTAAGTAAACCTCATTGCCGTTTACTGCTACTTTAGCATACAAATCGACTTTCGAGACGGCTAATAAGTTGTTGCCCACATCTGAGTGAGTGAATAGTTCTTTTGACATGTCTATTTTGATTTAAGGTAGTTGCGGTTTATCCATCCCTGTAGCTTGCCGAACTCTATAAATATCCAGTCTCGGTTTTCCGATAACTGCAATACCTCGTTCCCTGATGCAATAGCCTTGATAACAGGGTAATCCAGACCCGCACCCGACCTTACGTTGACGGTTGAGGTAGTTATTAAGACAGGCTTTTTAATGCCTGCTGTCGTTCTTACGTTGACGATATCGGTACCGGCAATAAAATCACAAATGTTGCGCTTAGCTTGCAGTTGTTTCAATGTGAAGCCAAAGGTTTTTTGAAAGTGCGGTTTGTCAATGAAGCTGCTCCAATCGCCGCCCCATTCCCAGCCATGTTTTTTAAAAATGGCAACAACTTCTTTCCATTCTGCAATGCCGTCGCCATCCCAATCTTTTAAGTCATCCCAGCTCATTGTTTTGCCATCAATCAGCATGGCGATATCTACAGCCAATTTGAAGTTGTGTAAGCTACTCCAAGCCGGGGCGTTGGTTACCTTGTAGCCCATAGGCCGCGATTTGCTCTTTCCGTCAGGGTTTACTTTAGTCCGGCCTAATGCATATAGGTCGTTTTGCTCTTCAGGTGTGCGATAGGTGTAGGTATAACGAACCTTTGCCCGGCCTGTCAACGCAATATTACATTCATTCAATATTTGAATAGCCTCGTCCCTGAGTTCAGGATGTAGCAGCCTTGCACGGTCTACTGAAATCTTGTCTAATTCAGCCATTTTGTTACGTTAATTTGCCTTTGATGGCTTTATTATTGCGTTATGGTTAATATGATAGTATTGTCTTACTTAGGGGTATACTTACTTCTTATTTATCTGGTCAATTTGCTTGTCGATGATGATTTGGTGTTCTTCAATCGCTTTAAACCGTAGCTCATTCTGCTTATCCTGGTATGCATTTTCTATCTTGAGCTCTTTAAATCGAGCATCGGACTCGGCCTTTAGTTCCCTGTAATGGGCATCTGACAGTGCAGCGCTTTCTTCAATCATGTGAGTTAGCTTAGCAACTCCACCCTGAAGGGCTGCTATTACCGTTACAGTACCCAGAATAGAAGCAATTAGATTTTTTACGGTGAACCCATTTAAAACCCTGTTTTCAAATGAGGTTTGTCGTTCTTCTGACATATATTTTTTTGTAAGCGTTTATTCGATAATTAAACCCCTGTGTTTGCGGTTGGTAGCTGCTCGAAGTCATAGGCTCCATCACCTAAAAGCTGATTACTAAAAGTACTCATGGCGTCCATCGGGCTATCAATAGCGGCTGATGTCACCAGGACACGCCCCCAATACCTTATGTTTTTTCCGTCTGTGAATGTCCAGTTTATTTTAAGACCACGCCTTAAAGCATCCTCTAACGCTATACCGTTACCAATGGCAGCATTAAAGTTACCGCTGACTGATATAGAATACCCCGCGCTTTTATATTTGTATGTTTCCCACTTACCGCCCTTTTTGGTGGTAGTTTCAATTACTTTATGCTGCGGATTTAAAGAGCAGTTTTTGGCGTAGCAAACAACCTTATTTACGCCGTTTACATCAACATAAAGTGCTAAATCATTGCCGTTTATGAGGTTGCTCATTTATACCAAATATAATAGTTTTGAACTGATTTTTAAGCTTTTAATTGCTAACTCTTTTGGCATTCTTTTCAAATTTTGCTATATATGAATAGCTGTTTGCAAAGTCGCTATCATCCGTTTCGCAGATGACGATATCCGCTTCTGCCGACCTAACATCTAACTCAATAGAGTAGGGGATGAATAGCTTGTTTTCAAGATACCTGATTTTGAAAATTGTATACATGTTTAAGAACGTCGCCGATACAGGCCCCTCAAACATGTACATTGGCCTTTGGACACTTCTGGCTATCTGTTTAAGAACGACGGCCGGTAGCCTGTCTTTAACCGAAGTAGGCTGCATAGGGTCATGCCATAAGTAATCAACTTTACCCAATAGGTAATCTGCACCATAAAATACATTTCCCGCTAACCGCTTGTTGAACGATGCTGTAAATAATTCAAGGTTGATTGTTTTATTTTCAGCCTTTGCAAAGTTACTCAGGTTAGTTACAGTATGGGTTTCGCCTACTTGCTTATTGTAATTTTCGGCGGTGTCATCCTGGACAATCTGCACATTGTCAATTAAAGTGTAAAACTCAGATGTATTAGGTACATTGAAGTACAACTTATCAGAAAAATCACCACCAAGCCCGGTAGCCTTTACGCCATCGTAGGCAATGCCTCGGGTGCCGCAAAATCGTAATAGTATTATTCCGGTTCCTGGCAGCGGGGGCGATTCTATACTGAACGATTGCCACCCCACATAATCACGAGTCGGTTCCGGCTTAATACTCACCAACTCACCCTCATCATACTTTTCTTCCCCTGCTGCTCCTGTGTTTGTAGGTTGCCAGAAAGGCGCTTCTGATTGGTCGTATCCAGCATCAGCAAAGTTAGGATAGGCGATGGCCCTGTAAGGGGCTGGCTGCAGAAAAAAATTTTTGCCGTCAGATGCGCGCCTAAAATATATCGATACCCCAGGCACTAACCCTATTTTATTCTCTTCGGGCTTGTTACCATAGTAAAAGTTTATATCTGGTGCCTTCCAGTTGAAAGAAAATTTTATTTTCTTGTTGGGCTCGCTTATGACAAGGCCGTCGTCATTATCAATAAAACCTTTAGGGGTTTCGCCCATATTGCCGTTGACATAACCGGCTCCCATGAGCTTAAAACTATAATTACCAATGTAGCTATCTGCATTAGTCAGCCCACTACCGGGCACCCCGCCCGCCTCATTGGAGAAACCGTACGGCAATTGCCCATTTACTGCACCAATCTCAAAAGATGGATTAGTAAAAAGTGCTGCCAGTAAATTGAACTGAATTTTAGCTATTACTTTTTTAAAGGCATTGTCATAGTTTAAGCCATGCGAAGCGCCGACCGGCTGCAAATCTCTTTCGTCTCCTATCTCTAATTCAAACGGCTGCACTACTTCCGGGTATGTTGCTACCTGGTTGTTATTACGGTCGTACTCCTTAAATAAATTAGCATAGTCATTGCTTGTGGCTGCGCTGTCTCTATGGTAAAATACGTTAAAATCAACAAGAACAAACTGCCCGTTGTGCTGAAGCAACACTAATTTAAAGATTCGGAGAAGTTTCTCAAGGGCTGTATACGCGCTGTCAGGCACTCCATCTTCATCATAAAAGAAGTCCCACCATAACCCGACGTTAGGCCAAACCATTTCCCCATCGTGATACAAAGACTTGATTATAGAGTAATTACCGTAGTTGTAACCGAGCCTATCCAAACACGCCTTTAAAATTGCATTAAAGGCACCAACGCCAAACTTCTGGATTGCTCCGGTACCGTTGAAGTCTTCTCCTTTCAGCGATAAGATGCCGTCTGTTGCAGTAATTGCTACCGTGTAAGGTTCATCTTCGTATTGGTCTTTTACCTGGTCAGGTAATACCCAGCCTTGAAAGCGAAGTTTATCCCCCTGATACCACTTAGCAAACCACGTTCTTTCATCAGCTAAAGCAAACTCATTCACTGTAAAGACATCCCCGGCCAAAAGGTTAATAGTGATTGACGATGGCGCAAACACTTCAGTTTTATCTTGTGATGCTAAGGCCTGTTTATAAACAAGTGGCTTTGCGCCTCCTTCGGTTATTTCCAGCGGATAGATAGCGGAATCATAATTCCGCTTCATATTGTGAAACTCGACCCGGTTTAAAGAAACTTCGCCCAGGTCGTAAAATTCATACTTGTATTTTAAGTGTGTTGCGTTAACGTCAAAGGCTTTAATTTGTACGTCAGCTGATACCGAACAATTATTTGCATCATAAGCAGTCAGTGAATAGTTGCCGGGCGCAACCGGATTAAAGAGCCCGCTGGCGCTACTATAGTTTTGCCCGCCCGATGTGCTGATAAGGCTATAAGACGTTATCTTAAAACTTGATATTGCGAAGGCTTGCAAGGTTCCATCATTGGCCCCCTGGAACGTTTCGTCAGTAATAATCGGAGCGGCCTTAAACGAAATATCACAAGGCGGGGGGATGTACCCGCAGTTTAACGAATTGACATTTTTTGTAATTTCTGCATATGGCGAATAGTCACGGGCCACTATAACCGTTTCCGTTGTGCTGCCGGTGGTGCAATATGATGCTATAACAGCACCATCACTGTACTGTTCATATTGAGTGCCTGGCTGCCTGGAAACATAATCATTATTGATGACGTCCAATCCGTCATCGTAGGAAACAACAATGTCAGTATCTTGAAAATCGGGGGATTGCAGGGTTCTAAGGTAGTTTACCGCCATTATCCTATCCTGCCTTTCTGCTTTTTAGCACGTTCCAGAACAACTATTAAGTCGGCACCGCTAACCCTTATCTCACCTGTCAACTCCCCGCCGCTTTGCCCTGCTCTATTCTCAACCATTTCATTAAACTTGCTTAGGGGGGCAACAACCTCATTCTCTTGACCTTCGCCAATCCATGCCAAAGTTGGCCCTGTTGTGACACCTCCATTAGCGAGTTTAGGAATAGGCAACCCGCCTAATGAACTCGATAATGACCCGAAAATCTTCGTGAAGCCACCGGAAAGCCCAACAGCAGACCCAAAACCCGGAATTAGTTGAATGACTGCAGCAAGAGCCAAAGCGGCTAATGTTGCCGCTACAAATCTGGAAACCATTTTTAGCAACAATTGCCCCAAACCCTCAAACGCATTTTGACCACCGGTAAGCATTTGTTCGAAAACACCTACTAAGCCAGTGCCTAACTCATCTTTAACCGCTGTCAAGGTATCTTTAAGCTTTTGGGCGTATGCTGTCCATTCAGCCGTTTGATTACTCGCATTCATCAAATTATCGGTCATTTCGGATAGGTCTCCAATTCCCGACAGTTGAGCATTTAAATCAGATGTTTGACCCGCAACAGATGCATTTAATTTACCTGGAGCATCTAAGCTAATGTCATTTGGGCCGCCTACCATAGATAACGACGAACCATTAGTAAATGTCTCGAATGTAGATTTTAAGTCTGCAAGGCGTTCTTTAGCAAATTTTAGCTTTGAAGCTAACGGGCTATCGAACACATCTGCATTCCCTGCCATTAAAGATTTTTGCAAAGCAGTTTCAAGTTCCGAAACGTTACTTTGCAATAAGGCAAACCCCTCTTTAGGTTTTGGGCCTTTGCCTGTTTTTCCAAAGTTCCCTTTGCCCTGTTTTTGACTTGCGTCTCGCTGTGCTTCAATAAATGCTTTTGCACTATCATAAGCCAGCTTAATTGAATTGAGCGATATCTGCGAACCCTTCAGGCGCTTTGACTCGCTGTCGTAAGCTTCAGCCAGGGTGCCTAATGCCTTGTTGTAATCGCCCGCGACCTTCGCGCCTTTTATGGCCTCGTTGGCAATGTTCATGAAGCTTTTCGCATCGCCGCTTACCATGGCTCCAACTACCTGCGAGTGTGACGGACGGCCATCGATTATAGAAGCCCACCTGTCAACGTAATCGTCCCACCATGATGTTTTAGCGCCTACCTTATTACTGGCTTCAAGATTGTTATTAGCCTCGGTTATCGCGGTTAAGAAATCGTTTAGATAGCCAATGGCAGAGCTAAACACGCCCTTGGTGTTGTTACCAAAAGAAACGAGAAGCGAGTCCCAGGTATCACCTAAGTTCGATATTTGGCCGGTTAGCGTCGCTGATATGGCAGCCATGGAGCCGCTGACACCTTGAGTTTCACCCAGGCCCGTAATATATTCACGAATGGAGTTCGAAGTTTTTTCGACTTGAGTCTGAATACCCTTAAATGTAAAGGTTACTTTGTCCCCATTATCCTGTGCTCTGATGCCAAACTCTTTTAGCCGCTCGTATTCGCCGGTTTGTGCATCAAGAATAGCTTCAGTAAGTTGGTCAAAAGATTTGCCTGTAGATGACGCTAAGTCACCCAATGATGTTAAGGCTTTTTCGGTAGGAAGGAAGCCAGCGTTTGCAAGCTTAATAAAGCTTCCGGTTAGTTCATCAACTGCAAAGGGAGTTTTTGCAGCAAAGTCTTTAATCATGGACATCGAAGCAGCCGCGGCTTGCTGGCTGCCCAATGTGTTAGTGAGTACCGCGTTGTATTTCTCGAACTTTGCCGTAATTTCAAGCATCTGCTTGCCTACGTCCATAGCATAGTCGAGAATCTTATCAGCAACAAAAACGCCGGCTATTTTTTTACCTAAGTCGCCGAATGAATCACCCGTGTTTTTATTCGAGTTATCAATTTTCTTTTCAGCCTCTTGAACCTGCCTAACAGCCTTGTCTAAATTACGCTCTAAGTCGGTTATTCTGGCTTCGAGGACGGCGGTTAATCGTTGTTCAGACATTAGGTAAAGTGTTTAAGCTTTCCTCCACTTGCCTGATTTTGGCCTGGAGCTTTTCGTTTTCTCGTTGTTGTTGACGCTTGGTTAGCTTTGGCCCTGCTTCATTAGTCGTCAACGGCATGTACCCTTCAGGTGAGCGGGGCAGGTTAGGGTATTTCTTCCGGTCTACGTAGGAATTAAATACTTCATAAGCAATGAGCCTATACTTTTTCCAGAGCTCAATATTTTTATCAGCATATCCAGCCGTCATGATGTCATAGTCAACTACTGACATCGCGTAAAATTCTTTAGGCTTCAAGCCAAGCGGCCCGAACGCGAACCGCTTGATATTTTCGATTGAAACCAGAGCCTGCTCTGATTTAGTTAGCTTTTTTCGGCGGCTACTTTTTTTTTATCTAGTTCCCCGTAAAGGTTTTTACCAGAAGTTGATTGAGCGTAGAATGACATGAGGTCAGCTATTTTTTTCTGCCCATCTTCACTACCTAATTCACCGTCAATAGCGCCGTATATTTCAGAAAACCCAGGCGATGGCTTGTCATTGATAGTCGCCCAGTTATCGGCACCTGCAAAAACAATATTTGCAACATGCCTTACAAAGTCAACGCCGTTAATCTTACCGTCGTCATCTGTTTTGTTCCTGCTTTTCTCAAGCAGAAACTTAGATTTGTTCAACAATGTGAAGTAAGAAGTCATCCCGAACGTTAACGGGTAAGTCTTACCGGCTAACTCAATCTCAGTATTGTTATTCATTATACCTCAGGTGTTGTAAAGTATTCGCCGCGACCTTGGAAGGAAGCATCAAAGGTAACCGCCTCATTGTCGGGTGACGTTTTAGAAAGGCTGGTTATAAAAGCATCACCACGGATGATATCTTCGGGATGCTGTAAATTAACCTGCCTAATCTGGAATATTGTCCCGCTTTTTTGGAAAGCCGACAATTGATTAAACGAGGCTAATGATGCATCAGCATCATCAACGGGGGCCGCTTTACCGGCGAACTCCATAGTCCAGCCAATGCGACCGGGCTGCTTATCTTCATACCTACCGCTGCACTTTGAACTGCCGTCGATTACGCCGGTAGTACCAGTAAAGCCGTTAGATGTTCCGCAACCGATGGTTTTCCAGGCGTTGCCGTATTTTATTTGTAAAACGTAATTAGTACCGTCAGTAGCCATAATTAAGCTTGTTCTATGAAGTGATTAAAAATTGTTATTCGTTTGAAAATGTAGTTCTGCGTGGTAAACTCAGTGTCACCCCGCGATAAGTCCACTTTGGACATGTAGCAGTTGAATCCGGTAACCGGGATTTGAACACCTCTTTGCGTGATGACCCGGTCTTTTATAATTTCGTCTATCTTCTCAGCCAGAACCGAGCTACCTTGTTCTTTTGGGTACCAGGTGTAAACGGTTGACTGTATAGTGTGCAAAAAATCAAATGTCTGTTTGTTGCTCCTGTCAAAACTGTTTTGGTTATTCAGGATAACATAGTGTTTAGGCTTATTAGCTAATGAGTAAGGCTTTATGCTGTCATTAATCATTTCAGCGTAAACAGGTATTAAAAGACCATCTACAGTGATATTAGATAGTAACTGTAAATAAGCCTTTCTTAGTTCTGTTGTTGCGTCTCTCATCTCAATGCATCTCTTAATATCAGCTCAATTTTTTCCGGTATATCATGCGTAAAGCGCTTGTAATTGGGGTACAGATACGGTGCTCCGATTAACGTCCCCTTACCATTGATATAAAACGAACGTGCTACATTTTGCCATTCTACCGGTAGGGTCGGCACAATGGCCGCTGCACTTGAACCAGTGCCGAACTCCACGTAAGCACCCATTTTGCCAGCATTAACTTCAATCGCTTGAGTTAACCCGCCGTTGCTTGCCACTTTGCTGATTTTTTGACCGATGTCTATCGGTGCATCCCGATAAGCATGTTCCTCAATATCAGTAGCCCGGTCTTCCATCAGGTCTTTGACCTTCAGCTTAATTTCGCTTTTTGCGGCTCTAAGTTTAGCTATTAGGTTTGCCGCCCCTTCCATTACTGACTTACTATGTTAATTGCCCATTCTTTCGGGGCCTGTTCATTTAAAACGATACTGGTGATAGAGTGGGGCTTGTCCTTAAGCAGAACATCCCATTCCTGCACAATAACTATATCAGGACGCCACCTGATTGTGAGCTCATAAGCAGCTTTCAGAGTGGTTTGATTGGCTTGCAAAGTCCTAACTTGCTTTAAAGCCTTAACGCTTGCCCTGGTTGAGTAAACAACCTCTTTTTCTGGCGTTGTACCACCTGCACCGTCCGGCTCCTGTTTGTACTTTACAAACTGAACCTGATTTCTTAGGGCTCCAGCTCGCATTAGAAAACGTTTCTACTGTGAAGGGTAACAACCCTATCGGCATGGGGATTGACTGTTGTAGCGGGCTCTGTTGTTGTGTTTTCTCGGTTGTGATAAGCCGATGCAACACGTTCTAATAATGCCTGTTTTAAGTCAGCCGGGAATATGACAAACCCCGCCTCATAGACTAAATCAGTGTTATAGGTTAAAGTGAAACGAGGATACTGCTCTGTACCCTCGTTCTCAACCTCTACGCACATACCCCAAGCGTCTTTAATATATACTTTGCCAATGACAGGTGACCACTTAGGTCGATATACCTTTGGAATTGCCATTCCGCAGCAATTTGACCTGTAATTATCTGTAACCTTTCTTTTAACCAGGGATAAGCAGGTTTCATATTCCATTATTTCCCGCTCACTTTTAATGATGTCAGCAATGACAGCATCTTCCGACATATCATCAGCGTCAATCTGCATGAATGCACGAGCTTCAGCGGTTGTAATTGGCTCCATGTGTAACCTACTTTTTATCTTTGGTTTCGCGACCGCCTGCAGCCTTATCTTCCTTAGTCTCTTTGGGCTTTTTTTCCTCTTTGACTTCGGGGCTGACGGTTTTTTCAGGGTTAACCGTGGTAACATCCCCGGTCTTACCTTGTGTATCTTGAGACTTTTCAACTGCATATTTTGCAGCAATCAGTCTTTTTGCGGATAAAGGGTGCAAGTCTTTGACCTGACCCTTTTTAAATCCGCTTTCATGGTCTTTTAATAACTCTACCAACATAGTTGAGAGGTTTAATTATGCTTTGGTAAGCGCGGCGATGGCAGTTGAAAACTTGCCTTTAACTATGGCCGGACGCTCGTTAAACTTCATACGGCCTACACCGTACAACTCAGCACGGATAGTTAACTGGTTCTTGATAAACTGGTCATTGATGTAACCAACGTCGAAAACCAGGCCTTGAACGATGTTGAACAAATAGCGGGTTAAGTCACCTGCTATGAACTCATCATCATCAACGAAGTTTGTCGGAATAACCGGCACACCTTTAATGATTGTTCCATTTTCTGATTTGAAAGGAGGCAATACGTAAACACCTTCAGATGTCTTTTCTAAGTCCATCGAAGTCGCTGTATCTTCCGAGACGATTACAGCGGTAGGAGCGTAACCGCCTATTTGCTCATTCGCAACAGGAGCGCCTTTACGCACTTGTCCAATAGCGGCGCGAATAGCATCAGCAACGTTTGCTTTTATTACGGTGCCTGCTAAATTCCCAGCACTAAACGGAATAGCGTAATACTCCATGCCGTAGATGGTGTTGTTAGTACCATCGCCTGATATAATGCTCTTATCCAGTTTGTTGTACAGTTGGCGGGCCAACTCAACGTTTACTTCCTGCTCAAACATTGGCCAATTCAACAGCGTCTGTTTGGTGATTGGAACATGGACGGCGATAACTTCGGCGGTCGCCTTATTTTCTTTATATGTCCAGTCCATGTTTTGTTTTAACGCACTTTCAGCTGTCCAGGCTGGCGAACCTTCTTTTGGCACCATTTCCAGCCATGTAAGAGGGTTAGAGCCAGGGCCACCATTCATTACACTGATTAAATCAAAAATGAAGCGTTGCGGAAGCGGTTTTTTATCAATACCTGGTTCCCGGTAACCCAATACTACGTTGGTGCCAAAGTTGCCTAAGCCCATTACAGTAGCAGCTTTTAAATCTAAACGAACAACACCGTTGCCGCTATCGTGGATAGATTTCAAGCTTGTGCTTTGCGCGTCAAATTGTTTTTTAAGCGCAACCATAACCGATTGTCCTTTAGACTCGATTTCTTTTTGCTTAGTTGACAACTCATCTAAGTGAGTTTGAATAGACTTAACAGCTGTTTCCAGGGTTACATCTTCATCACCATGCTTAACTTTTAAGCCGTCAACGATACCCTGAGCAATTGACTTAATTTCAGTCGCAATTGCATCGGACTTAATAAAGTCAACACCTTTGGTTTTCAAAAAGTCTTCGGCGGCTTTTTGAGATTTCGATTCGATTAAAGCGTTGATGGCTTCTTTCTCACTGACACCACCCGAACCGCCTTCGCTCTTAGGGTCGAACTTAGCGCGGAAAAACATTGATGCAGGTGCAGAGCCCGGACCGAATGTCAAATAGTTTTTTTTCATTAATTGAAGATTTTAAACAATGATTTGTAAGGGTCTATAATTATATTTTCTTCGTGGGTGGTGTCATCGCCCGACCCGTCAGAAAGCGATTTTAGCAGGGTTTCAATTTGTACCAGACGCCCGTCGGAATATGGAAGGTTATACGCCTTAGTGAGCATAGCCATGAGTTTTGAGGTATCAGCGAGGCTTTTTTGGCCGCTAACAATAGCCAATGGATTGGCTGCCCATGAATCAAGAAAGCTGTACTCGTAGAGCTTGTATTGACGTATGAAGCGAACATCTTCATTAGCCAGCTTACCCATATATGAGTCGATAACCGAATAGCCTATTGACAACTCAGCATTTTGCCCGTTATCCATTGCCATTTTGTTATCGTAGAACATATCTTTAGCTATGCTCTTGTTCATGTTGAACTGCGTAATAGTACGTAGTCCATAGGTATCTTTGGCGTCAAGTTCTAAAGGCACCCCAAGGCGTTCGAAGCTCCAGTGGTTACGCAGGACGCGTATTCTTGGAAAGTCTTCAACCACTGTTTTAGTAAAGGAACCAGGGAGAGAAACATCCTCGTCACTATCCGCATTGTTGTACACGTTTGCGTAAGCCTCAACAATGCCTTTGGGCTCATCAATGCTTTTAATATCATGCGAGAATGACTTGAATTTAAATTCCACATCCTAATTTACACAATTGCTAAAACCTTTGGTAATTTCCGGTTAAAGTCGTAAATTACAGTGATTTAAGCTAATTCAATAACTGCATGAAATACAAGGTACAAGCCTACGATTTGAACAAGAATACTAAAGAATCTATTGAGAAGCTTTGTAAAGAGCAGAATCGTTCTGAAAGCTTCATTGTGAGCAAGCTACTTAATAAGCTTCTCGACCCGGTATCGGGCAAACCTGACTTAAACAAGGTGGCTGATATGATTCGTGGTTAGTTATATTCAAATCATTCAATAAATGAATAATAATTTGCCCGACAGTAACGAATTAAGGCTTTTTGAGAGCTACAAGCGCCGTGCATTATTTGCAGTTAACTACCTCAAGCGAACAGGTATCAAGTCCGCTGATGTCGAGCGTTCACGCACACTGTCTGATTACAATATTTCCCGATTGCTTGATATCGGTTTATCTGCTTCCTTTTTATCCAGGTATGGCGCTGGAAGGATTGCCGACATTGTGCAGTATAGGATGGGGCCGCTGGATGAGATAGCGACAGCGCATCTACTGGAATGATAAATATTTTTAAGCCAAATTAAGCATCACATTGAGTTATGAAAGTATCAGAATTGATTGAACAATTGCATCAGCTGCCGCAGGATGCCGATGTTTATATTACAGATAACGAGTATGGTGAACAAGAAACTCACCGAGCTGACTATAAACGATTTAAATATTGGAACGGCGGTACCGGTAAGCACTCAGTTGAAGAAACAAGAATAGGCGTTGTTATCGAATAAATTAACTATCAACCTTACCCCGATTGTTTTCTAGGTAACGCAAATACTGCCTTTTACTCATGGCCACAAAGGAGCAGCGGCAATTTACCCGGTCTTCGGCTGGTAGATTAGGGTCGCCGGGGTACATGCCTTTGCCATGTTCCAGTTTAAAGTTC
Source organism: uncultured Mucilaginibacter sp. (assembly GCA_913777515.1). GTDB lineage: Bacteria > Bacteroidota > Bacteroidia > Sphingobacteriales > Sphingobacteriaceae > Mucilaginibacter. Next base: position 22,737 of record CAJYSL010000266.1, on the reverse strand, counting down.
TCATCAAACTTAACCATCGTTCTATTTTCTTGAACGTGACTGCTACGGACGGCCGAATCTTCTCGTGTTATCCACATTTTATAGCCCTCTTCTTCCCCGATTTCTTTAAAGTAGGTTTTACTTGCTTCCATCTTGCCGATGCTTGAGCACGTAGTACACTCCGTTCTACCTATCCGGAACGCCCTGGCTTTACCTATGTTACCCATAGTATAGTCCCTGATTGCCTGTGCTATCTGCTCATTGGTGTAGTAATTGGCAGTACCGAACACAAGGGCGGCCCGTATCTGGTTAAGAGTGGTATCGGTTAATGTGTCGGAAAATCCAATACCCATATCTTGACCATACTTAATCATGGCTTGCCGCCATATCTCATTATAAAATGGATTGCCCCCGGCTGCCTTTATGCTATCCCGCTTGAGAAAGTTATACTCGTATACAGCTGCTTTAGTACCAACCAGTGAGTAAACCTTTTGGTAAGCGTCAACCCATACATCCCGCCTTATGTCATCAGGATTAAGCGTTCTAAGTACCGGCGCGACAGAATCAGCTATAGCTTTATAGAAGATTGGGGCGGCCTTCCGCTCCCAAACTGAATGTCGTTTACTGTGTCGGAATGCGTAAGCGTTAATATCCACCCGTTAATTCTTTAATCTGCTCATCAATAGATGCCATGTCAGACGGCACACTTAAAATGTTATCTATTGGCTCCAAAGTACTGTTAACCAATACAGCGGAACCCCACTTCTTATTTTCAAAGTTATCGAAGTTGAACAAGTTGCGGTTTTCGTCTACAGTGATAAGTGGTGAACCGAACACCTCTTTCATGAGTTTTAAATCTGGCTGCAGCTCAGGGAATATTGTCGTATCAAAGTCCAGATACATGTTTTTGTAAGGCTTCAATAGAAAGCGTCTAAGCTCATCAGCGACATAGATAAGGTCAGGAACCACCGTGTTTGTGACGAGTGCCTTGTATGCCATTTGAACGTTGTTTTCCGTACCTCCCTGCATATCACCTACCAGAACCGGCCAAACACCGAACAAGACCGGTATAGTCGAACGATTATGCTTTGCCGCCTCAAGCAACTGCATATCTACCGCGCTATCTCCGAGTGCCTGAACTAAGGCAGGGCGGTTTACTGCAAAGATGTTGTTGTAATTGTCTGCTCCTTTAGCTCTTTCGTCCAACTTTTCATTGACTAAATCTTGCTGGTCTTTAGACCATTGTAAATCCTTGTTCTCGCTGCCGGAACTAATGATTTTTGACCGGCCGCCATTGTCAAAAGACCTCGCTTGAGCAACTTTATTCTTGTTGTCAGCCGAAATAATTTTACTACCTGGAACAATAGGGGATAAGCCATTTATTTTATCAACCGGATTCCATTGCTTCAAATGGCAAACGTGGTCAGGGTGCAATCTAAGAATATTACCATCGATGCTATATTGATAATAGGCTATAGGGCTCTTCCAGTCCCCGGAATATACAGGCGTTACGTTTTGGCTTTCAAGTACGTACAGCTTCTTATATTTGCCGGCATTCACGCCCTCATCTACTGAATCGGCCCCATAAAGATATCCGTTGCCGAATAGCTTATAATAGCCTAATAGCGACTCAAATAACTGAGATTGTGACTGATGGTCGTTTGGATTGTTCAACAAATTTAGCAACGAGTGGTCGCCGTCTTCTACCTCATTTAATGCCTTCCTGCGAGCTAACAAAGCGGTGATTTGATGCTCTTGATTTTTAGTAGATGCATTGAATTGCTGAAACTTCACGAGCGCCTTTTGGTTAACTATCTTCGATAAGATGAGCGGCGGGACCTTAGCTTTTTGCAGATAAACCCTTAACGCCTGGAAGACTAAATCATTAGCCAGATAACCACCCGTTATAGGATTAACGTTTTCAAAGTTGCCGGTAGATTGGAATATCCTGTTTACCGAACCGGCTGAACCATACGCGCCCGTAAATAAATAAGAAATCATTGCCTTGGTTCGCTGAAAGAAATTAGCTTGTTTATCTGACATTGTATTTTTTCTTGCTTTTGATTAATTGATTACTGTACCCAAAAATCTTCCAACACCGTATTGAAGGTGAAGCGTTCACGCATCATGAACATATCCATTAAGTCGGGGCTTTGCCCGTTTAGTTTAGTTTTCATTTCGGCCTTTTTGATAATCTGCAACTTACCGTCCATGTCAGCCTTAGCTCGTTTGATGGCTTTGCGCTCAAACATGAACCTTTGACGTACGGTCATTTTATTGTCGTACATCATATTAGCCACCTTCTCAGATACGCGGTAAAGCCCTTTGCCAACATTATCCCCCGAGTGGTAATAACATTGGGTTTTCAGGTTTTCATAATTTTCAGGCACCGCTTCGCCGTTTACACGGACTTCAACATTAGGGTTAATCATAGCTTTGCCGCCGTTTAAAAACGGTATAGCCCCCTCTATAAACCCGCTCACAAAACCACCTACACCATCATTATCATAGGTTATATTATGGTTCTGTACATGGTACTGCTTAGCCAGGCTTAGAATACTATCAACGACCTCTTTGCCATCTGACTTATCCATTATCAATAAATCTTCAAGGCTGCGGCCCTCCCAATAGCCCACAATGAACTTATCTGAACCTTGCAGGGCAATGTCGGCTGTTATAAAACGTTCGGTTACATCGATTGTATAAACGTTTCTGAACATGCCCGCAAACGAAAGGTATTCGTAAATATCATTGTCTGATATTACAGTCTTCCAGTTACCATCTAACAGAGCGGCCCGCGTCTCCTTGTCTTGGCTCATCAAGTTAGCCAGGTAGGCCGGGTTAACCTTCAATAACTCTTTGTTCTGGTAGATGTCCCCACTGATAAAGGTAACGGATTTAACAAACTCATCAGGGTTTATTCCTGATTTAGTTACCGGCTCTTCGAGCATATACCAAGCCTTTTCGATTACTTCGGCTTTGGTATCGCCCCAAATATAGTTATCCCCATCCATGATAAGGAAACGCACAACGCCGTTGCGCTCCGGTATCGGAAAGCCTGTTTCCTGGTCAATCCACCAGGCGATAAACTCAGCAACCCAACTTTCGGGGTCGGGGTTGCAGGTAGCTCTTACGTATGGCTTTACACCACACACCGAACGGTTACGGGTAAGCATGTAAAAGAACATCTTTTTACTGAAGTGCGTAAGCTCGTCAAAGCCAATAAACGGTATTTGTGAACCCTGCCAGTTGAAGATGTTTTTCTCATACTCCATGTGTGAGAACTTCAGCTTTACATCCTTGCTAAATTCCCACTCATAGCGGCTCTCTGCGGGCTTTGCATTAAACAGTGGGAATATCTTCATTGAAGTGTCCCAAAGTGCGCCCTCAGCCGTTATTTGCGGGCTGGTACGCCGAAAGATAACGCTACCGAACCCCGGCACGTCCTTATGTCGTAATACTTCGAGTAACAGGGTATAGGTTTTGCCCACACCGGCAGCGGCACCGCCAATAACGATGTCGGCTGGCGATGACAAAGCCATCATCTGATAACCTTCCTGCGGTCGTATATACTTTACCTCATTAGCGACCATTGTCGGGCAACTGGAAAATGTGCATTGTTGCTGCAGGCTTGCTTTGCTCGTTATCTTTCTCGAATTTTCCGTGTACGCGTAATAGCTTATCCTGCGCATCGAGGGCCGAATAACCCTCAATCTGTATACCATTAGGCCCGTACTTAATGCCTTTGATTTGACCGCGCTCCCTGGCTTCAATCAGCTTGTTAATATCAAGCTCCATGACTTCGACAATTTCAGTTTCCCCGTCGATAATGCGGGTTGCATTTGGGTTTAATTCTAACTCTAGCTCATAGCGTAACTTCCTATCCCGGCGGTCTTGCTGTTGCAGAAACCACGCGTCGTTAGCCTCTTCGGTCATTTCAACCTTAGACCGGTATAAGTCTTCAAAATCTATTTCTTTCTGTATGCGGTCAATGATATGTTGTAAGCCAACTTTGATTTTAGTGGTATGCAGCTTTTGAACCGGGCTAAAGTAGTCTGCCATATCATGCTCCGCTATCTTGCTAACACGACGCAACGTTTCCCCGGCCGTCATAGTGTTTTCCTGAAGTAGCTTCTCAATGGCTGCTTTGACGTGTGAGCGGTTATAAAAAGCCCAGCCCTGTTGTTTTGCTGTTTTGGGAGATAGCCCCGCAGCTAAGGCAGAAGAGGTCTTATTAAGGGTAATTACATACTCATTGACAAACGCCTGCTCTCTGGCGGTAAGGTCTTTACTTTTGGGTTCCATTTAGTAAAGTGTGGTAAAGGTAAACGGACTACTTGACAACATTCTTCATAAAGGTTCTCATTGATGCCCGCAAGGCTTCCGACTTCGCAAACTCATTAGGGTACGTTTTTTTCTGCCATGCCTTACGCGCGGCTTCGTGGGTTTCGTAACCCCGTATGTCAAATTGCCTTATTTCAAAATAGGGTGCGGCATCAGTAACAAATTCACCATTAAGTGAGAAGTGGGCATAATTGGGCCAGCCACCATTTATAAGCTTATGTACACCAATGCCGTAATGATTAGCGATTAAAAAGGGTTTCTCTGATTTGTAGGAGACTTGAACAGCTGGTAGCAATGCAACACGCTTACCGTTAGTATGGAGGATTGTATTTGGTTTATATGTGCCGTCTAATTCGCGTGTGTTATTACATTCAAAGTTGTACCAATACGAAGGTTTATCTAAGTTTTCATTTTGATAAACATAGCCAAAACTTACACTAACATCTTCCCCCTGCCATTGGTAAACAGTGTTCATAATTATCTTTGATTAGTAGAGCTACGGCAAGGTCTCGAACCTCAAACCCCTGATTACAAGTCAGGTATTTTACCAGTTAAACTAACATAGCAAGCGCCGGTCTTTCCCGGCCGTCTTTCGGTTACACCACTGAGAAAATCGGACGACAACAGACGCCCTGAGTACCACCCCCTCTTATTGTGTAAATATTTCACTCAGCCTATCCCGTAGGCATGATGCAACCTGGTATTCAGAGCAACACAAGATGATAAACCAAAGTCACCAAAGCATAAGGAAAAGTTGCGAGAGCCGGACTCGAACCGGCGGCCTTCGGGTTATGAGCCCGACGAGCTAACCAACTGCTACCACCTCGCAATACTTAACTATGCTAAAGATACAAAATATTCAATTAATTCAATAATTGAATATTATACTGTATAAAAAATGTAGTAGCCGGTGTCGTTGAAAGATTACTTAACGGCCGCCTGGGCCGTCTGATTTTGTTTTCTAAGCTCATCGCCCTCTAGATAAGCGGGCTTTTTCCATAATTTAGGGTATGATACAAAACGAAAAGCAATACCGGCAGGCGCGTGTGTTAGTTCACATTGGTATAATACTGTTGCTGCTCAGTTTAATCGCCATTCATACTTTGGCATATATCTACGGGCCGGGCGTTTATAAGCTTTGGTTTGGCCATTAAATCGCGGTAGCCGTTTTGTACATTGGCAGCATTTATTTAAATAACATGTCAGAAATTGTTGTAATATCTGTTGAGGCGCTGAAAGCTATACTTGAAGATTTTAAAGCTTCCATTATTGCCGAATTGAAGCCGGAAATTAAAGTGGTAGACCCGGACGACGATAAAATGTGGTCTGTCGAAGATGTAATGGAGTACACGGGGTATTCCAAAAATACCGTGTATCGAAAAAGAGTATTGTTGGGGGCGAGCTCCATAGGTCATAAATTGCTGTTCGTGCCATCTTTTGTTAAAGACGTTTTAGAGCGTAATGGATTTCGCCGAAGAAAGTAATGAAGCTTAAAATACATCTTTAACAAGAGACTTATTATACTTAAGACAATACGTCTTCCAATCCGTCATAATGAAATGGCTCCATCACCCGAGGTTGGTTTGATGATTCCTTTCTGCTGGTGATTAGTTTCGACACCGGATGAGCCTCTAAAATGCCATCTTCTAACGGTAACATTAAGTCCTTTATTTCTTCTTTAAGCAAATCTTGCTCTAACCACCGCCGTTCCTGATCGGGCCTTAAAACTACCGGCATGCGTTTCGCGGTGTTATGTATTTTAGCCATCAGATTATTAGCGTCTGTCGTAATCATAGAATATGTTCTATGCACCCGGTCTGTTTCTGGATTCTTCCAATGTGAATAAATCCCGGCGAATGCGAATGGCTGCTTGTCCTTACGGTAGATAAAGTGAGGATATTTTTCTTTCCCTACGTGCATCCATTCAAAGAAGCCATTAGCTAATATCAAGCAACGCTTTTTAGGAATATACAATTTGAATGATGGTAAGCTGAATACAGTTTCACTTCTCGCATTAAGCGTTCTGTTGCGAATCTGTTGTGCTTCAGCTTCTGTCTTTACCCAATGCGGAATTAAACCCCAGCTATAAGCCTGAATTCCTTTCGGGTCATCAGCGGTAATTACCGGCATATCATTATGAGCGAACCCGTCCGAATGGTAAATAGCATCATACTCATCAATGATGTTAGCGTCAAAACGAACTGAGAAATCTTTCGGTGTTGAGGTAACGGTGTAATGATAGCACATGCCCTAAGGTAAGGATATTTAGAATATCCTACGCTGATTTGTTGTGATGTTTCAATGCAAGCTTACTGTCCTACCATGTTTGCCAAGCGGTCAGCCACATCGTACTTGCGCTGGTCGTCGCTGATATGCTGCTGCCAGGCACGTTCTTCCTCGCTCCATGGTTCGGTTTGTTCAAATCCGTCTTCGGAATCAAACCAACTGGGTGGGATGTCCGGGCCGCCGCCCTGCAACGGTACCATTTCCCTACGCAGATTTTTAGTTACATGCCAGTTAATAGCCTCTTCGAATAATTCACGGCTCCAGGTTGAGACAACGTCACCCAGCACATTGAAGTGCATAATATCTTTTCCCCATTGCATCACGAACGTTGCGTTGCCGGGCAATGTCTTGCCTGTAATAGGTACGGCTTCAATCTCCAAGCTTAATTCCTTGCACACAATTATTTCGATGTTGCTGTATGGTGACTTTAATCGGAGGGTAAAACGACGTTCCATAAAACAAATTTATGCTAATATTTTTAGTAATTAGAAATTTGTTTGCAGATTTGTTTTGCGATGACACCTGAGAACATTTACGACTTTTACGACATGATACCTGTGAACATCATGGAGTACTTTTGGTATTCTCAAAAGTTTAAAGATGGTGTCAGCATGAATCCGTATCCTATAACTGCATCCTTTGCCGATGGTGTAATTATTACCCTGAATTCTTTCAAACCGGAATACAAAGCAAAATACTTCAACGCCGACAACTTTAAAAGGAGCAGTAAAGCCATGGCTGACCGGGCGATTAAGGCTGTAGAATCAACAGCAACCAGGCGAAAGATTAAAAACCTCTATATTTCTATAACTATTAGGTGTGACGGGCTGGAAGGCATATTCCCGTATCATATTCACGAGAAAAAACCAGTCCCATTGCCACCGGTTGCATAAAGAATAACAACGGCTCGGAAACAAAATCAACTAAACTATATCAGATTTTGAGCTTTTTAATACATTAGTCCATCAATGCCGTTACGATCTATGTTTGAATTCAACTACCCTAGTGTTAAAGAACTCCCTGTTATTTGCAGGGTTGAGCCCCTCGACGACCTTTACATGTTTTTTCTAAACGGTGCTTACCTAGGCGACTTCATTTTTAAAGATGATAAAGCAGTTTGGCAGCAGCAAAGCGGCGAACCACTGGATGAAGAAATGATTGGCACCATCGCCTTGATAATACAAGCCCATTATTCACCAGAAGCCTGACCATTAATCTTGTGGGTAGGATAGTTCGCCTTTGAAGTGACGTTGTAGTGTCTGTAAGCGTTCTATAACCGGTCCGGCCTGTAACGGCTTATGCAAGTTTTCCCGCAGGTAATTAAATTCCAATTTTAAGTGATTCCGCACATCTGCCAGGTAGAACGCCCGGCTAATACGGTATGATTTCGGCAATTCTTGGTCAGTAAACCACTGCTCCATGTCGTCTATTTCTTGTGGGGACATGGAGGTAAAGGTAGGGAAATATAAAACTTGCAAACATTAATTTCTCTTATAATTTTGCAGCATGTCTGAACCTGTCACAACTAGCTTTCTACGTGAAAGAGGGAAGGGTACTATAGCTGAACAAATCAGTATTCTTGCCGAATATAAATCCAAATTTGAAGATGCGCTTCTGTTAAAAGGCGACTTTGCGATTTTCATTGATACTAATTTTCTGTTGAGATTTTATACAATGTCATCAGAAGCTCAAGCAAAGGTACTTCAATTGTTTGGTAGCGATTCAACTAGAATTGTCATTTCATCTCAAGTAGAAGTAGAATATTTGAGAAATCGAGAGGGTGCCATTCGCACGTACGAGAATGCATTAACCGTCAAATTGCAAAAAGAATTTAAAGAATTGCTCAATCAAGTTAACGCATTTTATAACAACAATAAAAAACTACTTCTTACCGCCCCTCCAATTCAAAACTTGATGGATGCTTATGTTAAAAATGGTAACGACATTGAAACAGCGCTATCTGATTTAAGCAAAAAAAATAAAGGACTACATCATGAATTGCTATATTATGATGAATTAATGAACAAAGTAAACCAGTTAGTAAAAGCGCCACCCCTAACAGAAGAATACGTAAAAAATTTAAAAAAAGAGCTTGATATTCTAATCAAAGACAATCCAGGAGTTTCATCAAAATTGATACAACCAGTCTTAATGTTTCCAGGAGCGGGAGATATTAAAGAAAAAGATGACCCTTCTGGCGATTTTATAATTTTTCATGAAATGATGGATTACGCCTTAGCTAATAATAAAGACATCATATTCTTAACAAATGATATAAAAAAAGGCGATTGGATGCATGTTGATGGCGGGCCGTTAATCAATTATATTGAAAATTTCTATAGAAATACACGCCATTTGTTATTTGTTTTAGATGCTGAATTGGCAATGAATAAGCTTTATGATGTATCAACGGAATCTGTTATTACAGCAAATGGCGATGATAATGTGAGATCAGACGAATTCTCAAAAAAGCCCGAGGTTATGTTTGATGAATTCAATAGGCGATTGGTGCCAAGTCAATATATATTAAACTATTTGAACGACATTTTCGGTTATGATATTAGTAGTTTTGAGGCATTCAAATCAGCGCGGTCATATTCTCAATATTTAAGCATCAGAAACTATCTATGGAGTAATTTGATTGAACTAGGATACAATGAAAAATATCTTGACGACTTAGTGAGCAAGCTTTTAGACATTATATATTCTTCAAATTACGGCGAATTACAACATAAAATCATGAATACAGCCTGGTATCTTTAAATATCGCTTAAAACAAAAAATAAAAGCTCGAAATCGCGCCAGGCATTTTCAACCTATTATTAAAAAGCAATTGCATCGCCTCAGGTCTTTTTGTTTCCGTATTTACGTAAGATGGTTCTTATTGTGTCGTTCATCTATAACTTTAGAGTTGAAACGGATTGATCGGCCAACGTTAAATGCACCATAAAAAGCTTTTTTTCTATTTAAAGTACTTTGCGAAATCTTCAGCCTAAATGCTGCTTCTTTTAATGTGAGAATTTCGTTAGGTTCCTCTGGCTCCTTTTGGGCTTCCAGTAATTCTTTGACTTCTTTGATTATCTCTTCTTTAATAATTAATAATTCAGCTCGAAAAGCTTCCCTTAAAAGGGTGATAATTTGATCATTCATACAGTAAGTGTAATAAAAAAGGCATCCAAAGAATGAATGCCCTGTTCAACACTTTGTCACGTAATGTACCTTATTGAACAAATCGGTCGACCTTAATGCCCAATTTTGCTTGTACTTCCCTAAATGATTCAAGAACAGTAACCGGGCCTTCGGTGTCATCCAGGGTAACAAGCATAGTCATATTTCCATCACCTAAAGCGTAAGCGCTTATAATGCGGTCAGCGTTGATAACTGTTTCCCGATTTCTTTGACTGTCAATTTTGAGTTTTACTTTAATAAAGTTCATTGGTTTACTATTTAAATGGATTAAAATTTTTTTGATGTTTATTGTGATGGTGGAATAGGGGCGTTAATAATTGCATCTACTTCATTCGCCGTCGAAACCTCATCTTCAGCCAATGATTTTACATGATCCTCATACCAGTTGATGACTGAGTAAATTTGATCGTGTACAAACTCTTTCAAGATATCAGGGCTAAGCTTATGCAGATTCCCTTGCTGCTCTAACTTTTCGCATTCAATCTTACAAGAGCTTTGAATGAATGCAACGATAGCATTTTCATGAGCGCCGTAAAGCTGTTTAACTAAAGCAATTTTATTTTCGTTCGTCATGTGTTGAAATCTTAAAAAGGCGGTTCTTCGTCATAATCATGGTTTATTTCTGGTCGGTTCCAGATGGCATTTTCGTTTCCAGGCGGGGAATTGAATCTCAAAAGCCCGGCTTGTGGATTTGGAAAAGCGTTGCCATTAGAAGTGGTGGTGTTTGTTGCGTTAGCCAAATTAGGTAACCAGCTTTCGGTGTCTGCCTCCAAATATCCCCGCTGAATGTCTGTCTGGGTTTCAAGCTTTGGCATGATACGCGTATTCTGGGGTACAAATCGGAAGACTATCATTCCTTTCCGGCCTAAATGCTCCCATTTTATTTTTTGTACATGGAGCTCGGTTTCCTTGGTGTTTTCGTTTTTATATACCGTGAACCCATTCTGAGTGATATTGAAAAAGTGAGCTGAACCGGAAATACTGTACAAGTTCGGTACCTCAAACACCTTTAGTTCTTGGTTGTCTTTATCTTTAGCCTTCTGCATTTTCGTCGGGTGGGCTACCAAAAAAGTATGAACCCCGTTACGCTGATTGAACTTGGTAATCTTGATGAGCTGCTCGGCGGTAAACCTACCTTCATCCATGCCAGCTGGGCGGCTTCCCTCGATACGATTCCAAGGGTCTAAAATTAATCCGTTAATCCCTCGCATCTGTACCAGTTGCTTCGCCTTAGCCAGTAAGATATCCAAAATAAAACCCTCATCCTCCGGATAGATGATAAAAAAGTGCTCTATCAGCCAGCCTTTGAGGTTGTCCATATCTTCCCGCGATATGTTGTTCTTGGTGACCTCGCAGCCGACAATTTTCTTTATAAGCCTAAAAATATATAGCTCAATCGGAAAGCTTTCAGGGGAAAAAACGCCAAACTTCCAATTGGCATTGATACAAAGCTTTAAGCTTATTTGCTCCAGCACAACAGACTTACCATGCCCAGGAATGCCGGTAACCATCGTTAATTCTCCAGGCATAAACCGGATGTGATTGTCAATTTGCTCTATACCGGTGCGGTCGCCGTCAGGGAGTCCATTTTCCCAGAAATCTAATACACCGTCCCAAACATCGGCAATGCTGATAACGCCGGTAATTGGAAACTCTTTCGACTGCTCAAGTAATCCTAATAACCTTTCCGGGCCGTAGGCCTTAAGATAATCATTGGCATCTTTCTCGCCGCCGAAATCGAGCATTCGGCACCTTGATACATCCAGCCTACGGGCCAGCTCGTCACGTAACGCACGGCCGGGAACATCGTCATCTGATGAAATGTAAATAACATCGGCTTCCTGCAATAGCTCAATGCAGTTATCTAAGTATTCCAGTTTAGGGGCGCTGCCCTCAGTTGCTTTGATGGCACCATTAGGAACGCTTATAACAGCCTTAAACCCGGCCTCATGCCATGACATGGCGTCAATCTCACCTTCGCAGATAATGATTTTTTTCGCGCCTTTTATGGCGTCCAGGTTGTAAAATATTAGTTCCGCATCTTTAGCCAGCTTAAAGTTTTTCCTTCCATCCCGGTACTTAATGTTGATGAGTTCGCCGTTTCGGAAGTAGTTAAACTGAATAGTGTTAACGGTGCCTAACGGTTTGGCTAAACGTTTTGCCTCGTCTTCGCTTTTACCTTGGTCGGTAAAGATTTTGAATTTTTCCGAATAAACCTGCGGCATCCATTCGTTATCTTCGGTTACCTTGAAATCAATAAGTGTACTTTGTCCTATCGACCTGGATGCAAACCAGTCAACCATTTTTTTCGAGAGTTCAGTCCGGTTGTTAAAAACCGGCTTGACGTAAATTCTCTTTTCGGTCGATGATCGTTCGAATACTCGGCCCTTCCAGTCGCAATTATGGCACTTGTAAGTACCATCAATTAAATTTACGTTTAAACATGGTTGAGTCTTATGCTTTCTATCATGCGAACACTTTGGGCAAAGTGTTTTACCTGTAGTTCTTATGCTTCGCAGTTCGATACCCAAATCAGTAAGTAGCTTTCTTATTTCACTCACAGCTGCAGCCCCCTTTCATGCTCGGGTATTTCAACTACACCCAGTTCATCTTCGGGTACCCACTCCTGCAGGTAACTGTCAAATTTGCCACTAAAGAGTGTTTCCGGCCGCAAATATTGCTTCATACCTGGATTGTTAAGCCATTCATTAGTTTTTGCCTGAATGACGCGCTTAAACTGCTCAAGGGTATAGCCTTCGTTATATCGCAAAATAATTGGCTTTCGGTTTCCGGCCGTCGAAGCTTTGAAATCCTTGCGGGTCTTTTCGTTCAGATAGTCAATAACGGCTACAATAAAAACATCAATCTCAGCATCATCATTATTATCTATCTTTTCTTCTCCTTTCTTATCTTTTCCTTTACTATCCTTTCCTTTTATTTCCTTTCCTGCTTTGCCATTGCTATGCAATTGCATTCCGTTTGCATTGCTATCGGATTTCTCCCACCGTTTTTGAGCATTCTTTGCGTATTTTTCAGACTTCTCATGCCTGGCTGCAAGGCGGCGCTCAACGCTCGCTGACCTAATAAATTTATCATCAAGAACGAATAAATTAAAATCTCTGATGACCGATTCGAGTGTTGAAAATTTAGCTCTCAACGTATAGGCGTAGCTTTCAATTTCGGCTATTTCAAGTTTGCCACCTTGCTCATACATCAACTCAATTAAATCCCAGTAAACGCCTTTTCCTTCATGCTTAAGCTTCTGCTGAAGCTTAACCAGTTTGGGGTCATTACGCGCATTATAATCATGCGAAAAATAGTAAGCATCTTTAGCCATTACCAATTAAATAGGGGTATGTGTTATTGTAAACGAGGCGTAATAGGGCCTTTTTGAAACCAGCCTATATCATTGGAGGCGGGTAACGCTCCGTTGATTGGCGCAACGCCTGATGCCCACACGGTCGAAATTAGACCGCTTTTGAGCATGTTAAAGGGAAGGGGGGCTTTGCCTAAGCAAGCCCACCCAACAAAACGAAAATCATCCAGGCTAAAAGATTCTGGTAGTGCATTGTAAACCTTCAATTCTGAACGCGTTAACAGCAAGTGCCGGGCGTTTGCTAAAGGTCGTTTTGTAATAGAACTACTGGAATTATTTAAATAATCTTTGACGTCAAATAGGCCCGTATGCGAGCTGATTTTTAACAGTTCTTTAAACGGTAAATTGAAGAACTCTCTGTAAAGATAATCGTCGAATACTGACGGTGTACGCTTATAGAATATACGCCACTTAACCGGAAGGCAGGACAATATTAATTTATCTTGAGCATTCATAACAAAATCAGCTATTTTCAGGAAGTGTTACAAAATCCTTATGTGGAAATCCGATGTCTTTATTGAGAAAAAAACTGAGTTCTTGATACTGGCTTAGTAGGTTAAATATGAAGTCCTTATTGCTAATAACAGACGATACAAGTGTTGTTATGAGTGAAATCTTATTGTATAAATCACCCACATCGGCCCTACAAATCAATCCCTCGTTAGCGCGGCTATCAAGGTACATAGCAAATGATTTATGCAATAATTGCATTGTTTCGTACATTGGCTCATGAGACATATTTTGCATGTCACCAATGAGCCCACAGGCCGCTTCTAAGTAATTCTGAAGGCTTAACTTTCTGTCTTCTATTTCCTCATTAAGAGTGGCTGTTGCGTTGTAAACTATTCCGTGATTGAATGATTGATAAAACAGTTTAAACTTTTGCTCCGTGCTGTTATCGTCGGTAGTCGATATTTTTGTTGTTGACATGGTGTTAGGTTTATATGAAGACTTTTTCTGTTTTAACTAATGTCTCTCTGAATTGAGATATAATCTCCTTGGATGAATAAACCTCAAACAAAAGCTTCGTTAGTTGAGAGTACCTCGCAAATACTTTTTTTCTGTAACCTTCAGTATCTCCGTTCTTACTTATGTAATCCTCAAAAACATTTGATAATAAATCCAGGCCCGCGTTTTCTTTAAAATTACCCTCGACGAAATTGCTTAATCCTTCAAAAAGGTCAAGAAGGTTAATAATCAAAACCTCGGGGCTGCAAGTATGAAGTTCATCGGAACAATCATTAATTACGCCCATTGCATCAAATATTTTTTCGTAGGGTGTAGACGGTCTGAGTGGCTCAAGGTCGTTGTCGCCTATGCTGTTCAAATTAAAACCGACCTTGAAGTACCGTTGCCCAATGAGCATGTCAAACGGAATGGTGCCGTCTTCTATCCATTGAAGTTCTAACTCGTCTAAACCAAGTAAACTAGCCATCGCTTCAATGGAATGCCCCAAGGAGTTCCGGAAGTGTTTCAGCTTTGCTGCTACTAAAGCATTTTCCTCTTTTTCGGCGGCAGCCCTTTCTTTTTGATTTCTCTTGCTTTCTTTGATTGCTTTTGCTTCTTTTGTCATGTTGATTTTATATTTATTTTTAATTGATAAGCCAGTGGTGTAGGAGCCTCTGGCTTTTTTTATGAATTACTATTCTTCTTTTGCTTCAGCTTCGAGAGATTCTACTTCATCCCAAAGTTTTTTTAAAATTTCTTTAGCCTTTTTTCTGTCTTCGATTTTCGCCCTTGCCACAGTTGCAATTGCATCATTACGTAGCTTCTCCGCTTTGGTGATTTTCTTCACCTTTTGCACGGTTGAATCAGCTACGTATGCAATCGACAGCATTTGTTATTCTATCTCAGTTATAAGATATTCTTGTGCAATGTCAAGCTCTATGCTTATGATACGCAATGCAGTAGCTGTTGTCAATTTATGACTGTTTGTGTTTAGCCACCGCTGTAACGTTAGATAGCTTATGCCGAGTTCAAACTGAAGTCTGTTCTTGCACTGCAAGCTTTTTTTGATTTTATCGATAAATTCCGTCTTTAATCGGAAAATGGTTGGTTTTATCACTTTGGTTTCTTATTTTTGATGGATCAATTTCGATAAATCAAATATATGGGATTTTTAGATTAAAATATCTAAAAATCCCAATTAAAATGCTATATGGTTGATTTTCAAGACAATAAAATTTCTGAACGGTTAAAATACTTAAGAAAGCAACTAAACTTAAATCAAAAAGAGTTTGCTGAACGAATAGGCTATAAGCAAAATACGGTAAGTGAAGCTGAGACAGGTAAAAGAAGTATCGCTAAGCGATATTTGGAAACGGTGGTAGATAAGTTTAACGTTAGTCATGCATGGCTTTTCACCGGTATAGGGACGATGTTTGATGGTTTCTCACCCGATCAGGAACAACAAATAAGAGAAATTCCCCGCGAGCACTTTGAGGATATAATAAAAAAAGCTTTTAAAATAGACAGGCTAGAGGATTTAAGTGAAGTTGTAAATAAACTTGATGCGTTTGCTGGTGGTTTAGACAAAGTTGCGATTGGTAACCATAAGGATAAAATCACTCAATTAGGTCCTCATAAGTTCAGGGTTGCTCATAAGTTGGTGCCGCCATTTGCCGAGGATGCCTATCTGAAGTCTCTATTGTCGCCGACTAGTGAAAATTTTAATGATTATGAAACGCATGAGGTATTGTTTTCAAGTGTTTCTTTCACCGAATATCGGTCTTTCATAATGGTAGGTGACTTAATGGATGATGGAACAATTGATTCGATCCCCGATAGAACAGTTGTTACGGGTTACTCTATAGGAAAGGATTATCTTTTGTACTCTATGTTCTATGATAATTACTTTCAATGGGCGATAGTCCACTCAGAAAAGAAGGTTTTGATTAGAGAAATAACTGACTTCAATAAAGATACTGGGGAAATTAGCCTCAAATGTTTGAAAAATGGTGAGGTAGGAGAAGTGATTAACATTGATGATGTTTTGGAATTATATCCAGTCGTAAGTAAAACTTTGCCGGAATCCTGTTTTAGAAAGAAATAGTCTTATGTAGACCAATGAAAGTAGATGAAGGCAATCGGCTAAAACTCTTCATAGAAAGGGAGAATTTAACTCAAAATGATGTTGCAGTTATGCTGGGTAAGCAGCAATCTCAAATCTCAAAATATATCTCCGGCGCACTATTCATTCCATTAGAAGTAGTAAAAACGTTGCACATTGAGCGAAATTTAAACTACTCTTGGTTCTTTCATGGTACCGGTCCAATGAAGGTGAAAGATAAGGCCAAAGCTACACTAGTAACTGATATAGTTGATTTAAATGCAAAAATCGGTGCTCTTGAGGCTCAAGTAAATAAACTTAGGGGGCTTGTAGACATTTTGCTTAAAGACCGTTAGAAATAAAAAAGCTACACTAATTAGGGACACATTAGGGACACAATTCTATTAAATTTCATGAAATGAAAGGCAATTTAAAGGCTAAAAAGGCCGTTTTTAGAACCGACCAAACATCGGTCGGAGTCCCTTCTTCCGCACAAATGTCAAAAAGCAGCCCAAAAGGCTGCTTTTTTGGTTTCTGATGTAATTGCGACATAAAATCAAATGGATATAAATAGGCTTAAAGATGTGCTTGGGGAATCATTTTTTCAAACAATGATGTTTTAACTTTAGAATTTACATTTGACAACACTATTGGAGGTTTTTTGAAGGCATACAATAATCAACTTGAAGTGCGGATTCAACTAGAGTGGGAGTATAAATTTGCGGACGGCCTCGTCGCAATTACGCTTAAAGATAATTCCAATCCAATAAATAGAATAATTGGATATTTACCCGAACTCAAATTAAAGTTTGCTAAAATGGAATCGGCGTATGATGTGGTAGGTGAATGATAATTTTTTGAAATCCTTTTATAATTAGCTTTAATATACAGTGCTTACTTGTCAGATTTTTCTATAACCATAAAAAGCAGCTTCGTAAGGCTGCTTTTTATGGTTAAAAATATATCAGTCTATGTCAGGGGCGGATTAACATCTTATTCTACGCTGCTTCGTCAAACTGCTGATACAGCTGTTGCAGGGTTTCCTGTTTCATAGGTTTCGAGATAAAGTCGCAAACAAAGGGGTAGGTGGCTGAGCGGGTAATATCAACCGGGTTGATAGACGAACTGAAAATGTAAATCTTGACGTCTTTAGGCAGCGATGTGTAAATCCGGCTAAACTCTTCTAAAAAGTCCCAGCCGTCAAATTCGGGCATTTGCAGGTCGAGTAAAATAATATCGGGCAGGCTGTCAGCTGGTTGTTGTGCTAACTGGTCTAACGCAGCTCGGGCGTCAAAAAGGTAATCGGCTCCGGTAAAAACATTTAGCCTTTGGCAAAGCCTTTTCATAATCATGTGCTCCAACGGGTTGTCGTCAATCATCACTAATTTGCTCTTAGTGTGAGGCGCATTTTGATGTGTGAAAGAAGCCTGCAGTAACATAACAATCTGAATTATACGTTTATCCGATAATGCTTTATTAAAAAATTAAGTGGTTTAACGCAGCTTAAATTCATTTTGTTGCAACGAAATTTTATTTCTGTAAATCGCTGTTCGTGCCGCAAGCTATTTGTAGGCGATTATGTTTATTTTAGCTCACTGCATGGACATTAAAAACAACCCGAAAACTATCAAAGCCTGGGCAATGTTCGACTGGGCTAACTCGGCTTACAACCTGGTTATCACCTCCACTATTTTCCCGGCGTACTACACTGCTATCACTACCACCCAGGAGCGAGGCGACAAAGTGACGTTTTTGGGGCACGAGTTTGTGAATACAGCCCTGTCCGACTATGTATTAGCTACCGCCTATATGGTGGTAGTGTTGTTGCTGCCTATTCTAACCTCTATTGCCGATTACCGAGGCAATAAAAAAACGTACATGCAACTATTTACCTGGATTGGCGGTTTGGCTTGCTGTGGCTTATACTTTTTTAAATTGGATACCTTAACCGTTAGTATGTTTTGCTTTGCGCTGGCCGCCATTGGTTACTGCAGCGGTGCGGTGTTTTATAATTCATACCTGCCGCAAATTGCTACCGTAGACCAGCAGGATGCGGTAAGCGCCAAAGGGTTTACTTACGGATACATTGGCAGCGTATTGCTGCAAGTTATCTGTTTTGTATTTGTGCTCTCGCCCAAAACGTTTGGCATTACCGATGCTACCTTTGCACCCCGTTTATCTTTTTTGCTGGTAGGCATCTGGTGGCTGGGCTTTGCGCAAATACCATTTTTAAAGCTACCTAAAGGCACACCCAAAAGCACCGACCATCAGTATAACATAATTAGCGGCGGGTTTAAAGAACTGGGCCATGTTTGGCGACAAATAAGCCATATGCCGGTGCTAAAGCGTTACTTGAGCGCCTTCTTCTTTTACTCGATGGGGGTACAAACGGTAATGCTGGTGGCTACCGGGTTTGCAGCCAAAGAGTTGCATATGGCGGCCGAAAAATTAATAGCCACCATACTCATCATTCAATTAGTGGCTATTGCCGGCGCGGCGTTGATGTCAAAGCTGTCGTCTGTTTACGGAAATATCAAAGTGCTGATGGCTGTGGTGCTGATATGGATTGGGGTTTGCGTAGCGGCCTATTTTACGCAGACAGACATCCAGTTTTATGCGCTGGCTGCCGTGGTGGGCCTGGTGATGGGCGGTATACAATCATTATCGCGCTCTACCTATTCCAAATTTTTACCTGAGAACATTACAGATACTGCTGCGTTTTTTAGCTTTTACGATGTAACCGAAAAACTGGCTATTGTTATCGGATTGTTTACATTTGGCATAGTTGAATCGCTAACGCATAGCATGCGTAATTCGACTTTAGTGCTAACCATATTTTTTTTAGCCGGATTGTTGTTACTGTTTTTCGTGCTCACGGCACAAAAGCAAAAAGGAAGCCTGCACGCCAATGTGCAGTAAACCATTGTTGAAGTTATGAAAGTTGAATTATTTGTTCCGTGTTTTATAGACCAGTTGTACCCCGATACAGCATTCAGTACCTTACAGGTGCTGCAAAAGGCCGGTTGCGAGGTAGGTTATAACCCGGAGCAAACTTGTTGCGGTCAGCCGGCTTTTAACGCCGGTTTTTGGGACGATGCCAAAGCTATAGGAGGCAAGTTTTTAAACACCTTTTCTGACGAGGACATCATCGTTACGCCATCAGCATCGTGTACCGGTATGGTGCGCAATTACTATAACGACTTATTTACCAATACTACTGCCCATAATAAATGCCGGGCTATACAAGGTAACATCTACGAGTTGTCTGATTTTTTGGTGAACATTTTACAGGTAGACCACTTTGGCGCCGAACTGGAAGGTCGTGCTGTTTACCATGATAGTTGTGCCGGCTTACGCGAGTGTAAAATAAAACGCGAGCCCAGGCAGTTGCTGTCTAAAGTTTACGGTTTGGAGCTGGTAGAGCTCAAAGATAACGAAACCTGTTGTGGCTTTGGCGGTACGTTTGCTGTTAAGTTTGACGCCATATCGAGCGCTATGGCGCAGCAAAAGGTGGATAATGCCATGGCCGTCAATGCCGATTATATTATCTCTACTGATTCGTCGTGCCTGTTACATTTACAGAGCCACATCGATAAAAATCAACTTCCTATCAAAACCATGCACTTGGCCGATGTTTTAGCCAATGGCTGGGGGAATGTTTAAACTGTAAACGTTTATTGCCGCATATAAGCAACCTATAGTTGTGAATAAATTCTGTTTGGAGCAAAACCCGCTCTTCAAATAAATAATCTTATTTTTGCGCTTAACAATAAAATCACTCTCGTAGGTGATTATATAAAACAAATTTTTAACCCAGGTTTTTACAGCCCCGGCATAACTGAAAGGGTAAAAACCGAATCATAGTTGTAGATGATTAAAATTACACTCCCTGATGGTTCCGTTCGTGAGTACGACAAAGGAATCACCTCCATGCAAATTGCACAATCTATTTCTGAGGGCCTGGCCCGCAACGTTTTAGCCGCCGAGGTTGATGGCACGGTATGGGATGCCAGCCGCCCTATTGAGCATGACGCCAGCGTTAA
Source organism: uncultured Mucilaginibacter sp. (assembly GCA_913777515.1). GTDB lineage: Bacteria > Bacteroidota > Bacteroidia > Sphingobacteriales > Sphingobacteriaceae > Mucilaginibacter. Next base: position 2,471 of record CAJYSL010000266.1, on the reverse strand, counting down.
ACTCTTAACCTGGAACGATGTTCAGGGTAAATCTACCTTCTGGCATTCATCCGCCCATTTAATGGCCGAAGCTTTAGAAGCGCTTTATCCGGGCACTAAGTTCGGTATCGGTCCGGCTATCGAAACCGGCTTTTATTATGATGTAGATTTTGGCGACCGCACTTTCTCTCAGGAAGATTTTAAGCAGATTGAGGACAAAATGCTGGAACTGGCCAAAGCCAAATCCGAATATATCCGCAAACCGGTGAGTAAGGCTGAAGCTACCGAGTATTTTACCGAGAAAGGCGACGAGTACAAGCTGGACCTGATTAAGGATTTACCTGACGGCTCTATTACTTTTTACAGCCAGGGTAATTTTACTGATTTGTGCCGCGGTCCGCACATCCCCAATACCGGCTTTGTAAAAGCTGTAAAGTTGATGAATGTGGCCGGTGCGTACTGGCGCGGCGACGAAAGCCGTAAGCAGCTTACCCGTATCTATGCCGTTACCTTCCCTAAACAAGGTGAGTTAACCGAATATTTACGCATACTGGAAGAAGCCAAAAAGCGCGACCACCGTAAGTTAGGCAAAGAACTGGAGTTGTTTGCTTTCTCTGAAAAAGTGGGCATGGGTTTGCCATTATGGTTACCTAAAGGTACTGCCTTACGCGAGCGTTTAGTAAACTTTTTACAACGTGCGCAGGTATCTGCAGGCTATGAGCAGGTAATTACGCCGCACATAGGTCACAAAAACCTGTACGTAACTTCCGGTCACTACGAAAAATATGGTAAGGATAGCTTCCAGCCGATACAAACCCCGCAAGAAGGGGAGGAGTTCTTTTTGAAACCGATGAACTGCCCTCATCACTGCGAAATTTATAAAACCAAGCCCCGCTCTTATAAAGACCTGCCGGTTCGCTTTGCCGAATTCGGTACCGTTTACCGTTACGAGCAAAGCGGCGAGTTGCACGGCTTAACCCGGGTGCGTGGCTTTACACAAGATGATGCCCACTTATTTTGCCGCCCCGACCAGGTAAAAGACGAATTTAAAAAGGTAATTGACCTGGTGTTGTACGTTTTCAAAGCCTTGGGTTTTGAAGATTATACCGCACAGGTTTCCCTGCGCGACCCGGAAAACAAAACAAAATACATCGGTACTGACGAAAACTGGCAACTGGCAGAAAGCGCCATTATCGAAGCAGCTGCCGAAAAAGGCTTGCCAACCGTGGTTGAATACGGAGAGGCAGCGTTTTACGGCCCTAAGCTTGACTTTATGGTGAAAGATGCCTTAGGCCGCAGATGGCAGTTGGGTACCATACAAGTCGATTACAACCTGCCTGAGCGTTTTGAACTGGAATACACCGGTAGTGATAACCAAAAACACCGCCCAGTGATGATTCATCGTGCGCCATTTGGTTCGTTGGAAAGGTTTGTGGCCGTGTTGATTGAACATTGCGCAGGTAATTTCCCGTTGTGGTTATCGCCAGAGCAGTATGTGATTTTGCCTATATCCGAAAAGTATGAGGATTATGCAAAAAAACTTTCACAAATGTTAAATAATTCCGATATTCGCGGGCTGATTGACTTTAGAGACGAAAAAATAGGCAGAAAGATACGTGATGCTGAAGTCAAGAAAATCCCTTACATGCTTATTGTGGGCGAAAAAGAAGCTGCCGATGGCACGATTTCTGTTCGTAAACACGGCGTAGGCGATTTGGGCAGTTTGAGTATTGAAGATTTTAAACAACAATTAGTAACAGAAATAACCATATAACTTGGCATTAGGAAGACCGAATTTCAACAGAGGGCCCCGGCCTCCTTTTAAGAAAAAGGAAGCAGAGCACAATATCAATAACTTCATTAAGGCTCCGGAAGTGCGCCTGGTAGGCGATAACGTAGAGCAGGGAGTTTACCCAACCCGTGAGGCCTTGGCTATAGCACAGGAACAAGAGTTAGATTTGGTTGAAATATCTCCTAACGCAGTTCCGCCGGTTTGCCGTGTAATTGACTATAACAAGTTTATTTACGAGCAAAAAAAGAAGCTGAAGGAAATCAAGAATAACGCTAAACAAACCGTTATTAAAGAAATCCGTTTCGGACCAAATACCGATGACCATGACTTTAATTTCAAATTGAAGCATGCTATCAGTTTCCTGGAAGATGGTGAGAAAGTTCGTGCTTACGTTCACTTTAAAGGCCGTGCTATTGTTTACAAAGAACAAGGCGAAATCTTGTTATTAAAATTTGCGCAGGCGTTAGAAGAAGTGGGTAAAGTAGAGCAATTACCTAAGCTGGAAGGCAAGCGTATGTTTTTAATTGTAGGGCCAAAAGCAGCCAAAAAATAGTTAAACCAAACAACAGCTGATAAGCTGATGAAGATAATACGCTGTTGAAGCGTAGAAATTAAATAAATAAGTGTTATGCCAAAAATGAAGACCAATTCCAGTGCTAAAAAGCGCTTCAAGCTTACTGGAACCGGTAAAATTGCCAGA